>JACFNA010000026.1 GCA_019455085.1 Chitinophagaceae bacterium | reverse complement strand
CATTTCCAATCCGGAGATGTTTTTCAGAAAATGCACTCTGAGCATTTGTTTTAAAGAATTGTTGAACCAGATTATCTCTCCGGAATCCGGATCGTACGAGAGGATACCGGTATTCACCATTTCGAGTGTCTTCTGAAGATATTGATACTGCATCTCTCTTTCTTTCCCTGTCTCTCTGAAAGTATCATACAGTTCATTAAACCCCTGTCTGAAGGGAAGCATTTCGGCAGGTGATTTCTTAATACTGAAATGGCGTGAGAAATCTTTGAAACGGATGGAGTCCACAAAACCTGCAAACTCATCGTATATCCTTCGTTGCTTTCTGAATATCCGATACACCTGAATCAGAGTCAGCGGAATCATAAACACAACCCATCCGGGCTCATGCATTATTACCCCATAGGCTGCCCCAATAAGAAACAGACTCAGCAGACAAATATCAAGCAACAATTTTGTTGCTACTTTTCTGGTCATAGCCCAAGGATTGGCATGTTAGATTTCGTATTTATTCAAACGGCGGTATAACGCAGTCCTTGTAAGGCCCAACTCTTTTGCCGCACGGCTGATATTCCCATTATGTTTATCAATAACCTTCAGGATTGTATTCCTTTCCACAGCCTGGAGGTTGGTATGTGTGGCCTCTTCATTTTCCGTGACCTGCGGTGCGCCCTCTATCGGGGAGAAAATAATGTCATCAGCAGTCAATTGATTCCCCTCACTCATAATCACCGCTCTTTCCATAGCGTACTGTAGTTCGCGCACGTTTCCCGGATAATGATACCTGTTAATCTTTTCAATCGCTTTATCATCCAGTTGCGGTGTACTCTTCAGGTATTTTCGTGCATATTCATCCAGGAACTTTCTGGCCAGTAAAAGAATATCTGTTCCCCGTTTCCGAAGGGGTGGCATCATAATTTCCACTGTATTTATTCTGTATATCAGATCTTTCCGGAATTTACTTTCATCAGCCAGTACAGACATCGGTACATTGGTAGCACAAATTAGCCTGATGTCAATTGCAACAGGAGTATTTGTTCCCAGCCTTATTACCTGACGATTTTGCAATACACTGAGCAGCTTGGCCTGTTGCTGAAGTGTGATGTTTCCAATCTCATCCAGAAACAAGGTGCCGCCCTGGGCAGCTTCAAATCTCCCGGCCCTGTCTTCGACTGCTCCGGTGAAAGCTCCTTTCTTATGTCCAAATAATTCACTTTCAAAAAGTGTTTCGGTAAGTGCACCGACATCTACTTTTATGAATGGTTTTTTGGCTCTGAGCGATTGCTGATGTATGGCCCTTGCTATCAAATCTTTCCCCGTACCATTCTCACCGAGTATCAGAATGTTGGCATCTGTGGGAGCAATCTTCCTGACTTTAAAAAATACATCCTGCATTACTTCTGATTCCCCGGCTATCTCGTCAAATAAACTTGAACGATTTATTGTTGCCGGAGAAGATGCGCCTGATACCTGATCTTTTAGGAGCTCTTTAATGGTATCGAGCAACCTTTCATTGTGCCAGGGTTTTACCATAAAATCGGAGGCGCCTTCTTTAAGCGCTCTGACCGCAAGATCTATATCACCATAGGCCGTAATCATTATCACGCGCGCAGTGCACCCAAACTCTCTCAGCTTTCTGAGCCAATACAGTCCTTCATTGCCAGTGTGTATTGCGCTTTTGAAATTCATATCAAGCAATACCAAATCGAACGATTGCTGTGCAAGAAGACACCTCAGATTCTCCGGATTCTTTTCTGTGGTAACAGACTTCGCCTCCCCTTTTAATAATAGTCTTACTGCGGTAAGAATATCCGGATCGTCATCTACCACCAACACAGATGCGTTTTTTAAAACCATTTTTTATGTTTTGTTCTTATGACAAAATGAGTATCACAAAATAAAGCCAACTTTTCAAAAACCCCCGCCTGAGTCTTCTAAATATCTGCCGGATGGTTGTATTGCCTGCCCTGGTACGGTTTCAAAATTTATCTTTCCTGAGCCTGACGAAATACAAAGAATAGTACACTGTTACAAAATCGTACACTTGTTATTCTAATATCGTACACACGCTCTTCCCTTCAATTTTCTTCTTCACTGATTATCAGCCGGTTGCGTTTTGGCACTTTCTTGTTACACTAATTGGCATAGGTCAACCGACCAAAAACAAAATTATTAAACAATATAAAAAGTAACTACAATGAACAACAATTTAAACACAATAGCTCCTGAAGTTAAGAAATCAGAGAACTATAAAACAGAAGAATGTATCCTTAAGGCAGAAATGACACAATCTGTCGGCAGAAACATCAGATTCACCTCTGCACAACTTTGGAACATACAAAAACAAAGGAAGGAAATTTCCTACAGAAGATTTATTTAATAACCTACTCAACCGTAAAAGTCATGAAAACAGAAATGAACAAGCGATTCGCAGAATATACTACCCAGTCCACTGATCTTTCGGAACCTGGCAGGAGAAGTGAAAGGAAGAAAACTTTTACCGCAGCAGAATTATGGTTTATTCAAAAGCAAAAAAGAGGTTTTGCCTCCCGAGTAGCCATCTTCTGATGACAGAGGAATACGCAGGATATTTGAACGGGAAATCCCAACCTTCCCGGCAGCTGTATCATTAGCGAACCACTTATGTATCAAAAACGGACACAATACAAAGTACGTAGCACATAGCAGCCTGATAATCAGGTTGGTATAAAGTGGCACACATTTGTTACCTCTAAATGTTGCTTACCCAAAAAGTAAAGTAGAAAATGGACAGAATAATTGAAAAAAAGAAATGGAACAGGAAACGAATTCTGAGTATTACCGGAGTAGCAGCACTGATAATTCTCATTGTGGCGAGCTTCTACTTTACGTCAGGTAAGAGTAAACTCAATGTAGATCCCGAAAGGATTACTGTAGGAGAAGTAAAACAGGGCAACTTTAAGGAGTTTATCCCAGTGAATGGGATTGTACTCCCTAAAACCACTATTTACCTCGATGCAATTGAAGGAGGACGGGTAGAAGAAAAATTTGTAGAAGACGGTGCCATTATGAAAAAAGGACAACCCATATTAAGGCTTTCGAATACAGACTTGCAATTGGGACTGGTGACTCAGCAAACCAACGTGTACAACCTGCTGACCCAAATGCAGATATCCAAGAATGCAGCTCAACAAAATACCGTTTCAAAACTCAACCAGTTAGCCGATGTGGAAAGTGAATTCAGGGAAGCAGAAAGGCTGTATAACCTGAACAAAAAGCTATACGAACAAAAAGCCATCGGGCTACAGGAGTTTGAAAAAACGAGAAATAATTATGACTATCTGACCCAGAAAAGAAAATTAAGCAAGCAGATACTGGCACAGGACTCTATCAGCAATCTGCAACAGGTGCAGCAGGCTCAGCAATCATTCGAAGGCAGCCAGAATGCATTGAAGGTAATGAGACAAAAGGTAGAAGACCTGATAGTGAGGGCACCGATTGACGGTCAGCTTACCTCACTGGATGCAGAAGTAGGCCAGTCGAAAAACAAAGGAGAAAGGTTAGGGCAAATTGATGTGCTGGACGGATATAAAGTAAGGGTGGACATTGATGAGCATTATATTTCAAGAATTTATCCGGGCCTTACCGGTGAGTTCGAATTCAATAATAAGACCTACCGGCTCACCATCAAAAAGATCTACGACCAGGTAACCAATGGGCGTTTTCAGGTGGACATGGAGTTTTCCGATAGTGTTCCGGAAGGGATCAGAAGGGGACAGTCTCTGCAAATCAGGTTATCACTGAGCGATGCGGCAACCGCCCTGCTATTGCCTAAGGGGGGATTCTATCAGCAAACCGGAGGCAACTGGATATTTAAACTGAGTAAAGACGGCGCAAAAGCGTATAGGGTAGATATTCAACTGGGCCGGCAAAATCCGGATTACTTCGAAGTGCTCTCAGGACTGCAACCGGGAGACAGAGTCATTACAAGCAGTTATGAAAATTTTGGCGACGTGGGTGAACTGATATTGAAATAATCCTGAAGCGCAGGAAGGCTGCTGGTTTGTGAAGATTGATAGCTCTTTGGTTAACAACAATCCTTATCGAAAGTAAGGCAGGTTGCATTCAGACTATCTGCTTCACATTTGTGCAATTTAAGAAAATACCAAACAAGAAAGTAAACAATACCAAATAATCACTAAACACTTAAAAGCCTGTGGGGCTACTAAACAAAAAACAAAACAAATGATAAAAATTACTGACTTAGAAAAAGTTTATAGAACAGAGGACGTTGAGACAGTGGCTCTTAACAAACTATCCCTCAGTGTAAAAACAGGAGAGTTTGTAGCGGTGATGGGCCCCTCCGGATGCGGCAAATCTACCCTGCTGAACATACTGGGATTACTTGACGAGCCTGATTCAGGAAGTTTTCTGTTTAATGGCCAGGAAGTGGCACACTTTAAAGAGCGCCAGAGGGCAGATTTGCGTAAGAAAAATATTGGGTTTGTGTTTCAGAGCTTTAACCTGATCGATGAGCTGACTGTTTTTGAAAATGTAGAATTACCACTGATTTATCTGGGAGTGAAGGCTTCAGACAGGAAGGGAAGAGTCGAAGAAGTACTACAGAAAATGCAAATTATGCACAGACGCAATCACTATCCACAGCAACTTTCGGGTGGTCAACAACAAAGGGTAGCCGTGGCCAGAGCTGTTATAAATAAACCCAAACTGATTCTGGCAGACGAACCGACCGGTAATCTGGACTCCACAAACGGAGGTGAAGTAATGGAACTACTAACTGATCTGAATGAGCAGGGAACTACCATCGTGATGGTTACGCACAGTGAACATGATGCAAGGTTTAGTCACCGTATCATACGTATGCTGGATGGGCAGACAGTGACAGAAAATATTTTGATTTAAGAAGACTGTATTCGGGGAATAAAGATGAATGGCTATTTGCCATGAAGACTCGAAGATTCACAAAGAAAGGGCTTTGCGTGACTCAGGGTATAAGTGGCTGATCGATAAGTGACATAAGCGAATGCATTGAGAACCAACAAATAAAAAACAAGAACACAACCAGGAGAATTGCACCAAGACACAAAGGTTTCAAGGTTTTACTTTGTGCCTCTTGGTGACCTGGTGGCAGAAAAGTAACCAAATATCATTTGCCACAAAGACTCGAAGACACGAAGGGGCACGAAGATGAAATGATAAAGTACATCAGTGCTATAATAGCTATCAGGAAAGTGACTTAGTGACTTAGTGGCTGAAAAAACAGACGAAAGAAAGATAGCTGCCACGAAGACTCAAAGACACAAAGGTTCACTAAGAAAACACTTTGTGTTACCTGGTGTCTTAGTGACTTAGTGGCTGAAAAAACAGACGAAAGAAAAATAGCTGCCACGAAGACTCAAAGACACAAAGGTTCACTAAGAAAACACTTTGTGTTACCTGGTGTCTTAGTGACTTAGTGGCTGAAAAAACAGACGAAAGAAAAATAGCTGCCACGAAGACACAAAGACCCGAAGCTTCACAAAAAAAGTGCTTTGTGTTACTTAGTGCCTTGGTGCCTTAGTGGCAAAAACAAAAAAAGAAAAAATGTTTCGCAACTACCTTACAACGGCAATTCGCGGTCTGAAGAAAAGTTTTTCTTTCAGCATCTTAAATATTTCCGGGTTAGCCATCGGCATCGCCTGTGCAGGGCTTATCTTCCTGTGGGTAAAGGATGAACTCACTTTCAACGATTATTTCAACAATAAAGAAAACATTTATAAGATTCTGAACAGCCAGACCTACGATGGCAAAACATTTGTCTTTAATTCAACCCCCGGACCTCTGTCAGCAGGTATCAGAGAGGAAGTCCCCGGAATAAAAAACACATCAAGGGCCAGTTGGAAAATGACCAAGCCTTTCACCAAAGGCGACAACTCCATCAATGCGGAAGGCATGTTTGTGGACCCTTCGTTTTTGCAAATATTCCGATTACAGTTTGTAGAAGGAAGCCCTGCAAGTGCGCTCAGTGACCTGAAAAGCGTGGTACTCACCGAAAAAATGGCAAAGAATCTCTTCGGCAATGAAAACGCACTGGGCAAGGAATTACGGACTGAGAAAAACGAGTTGTTTAAGGTAACGGGTATTGTTAAAGACATCCCCAAAAACACTTCATTCTCATTTCAGTGGCTCGCACCGTTTCAGAATTTTGAAAACGAAAATGAGTGGCTGAAACAATGGGGTAATAATGGTGTACTGACCTTTGTAGAAGTTGCACCCGGAGCTAACATTAAAAATATGAATAGCCAGCTCTACGATTATCTGAAATCCAAAGGGCCCAATTATATATCCAAATTCTCCATTTACCCCATGTCGCGCTGGCGCCTGTACGACCAGTTCGACAATGGCAAAGAGATAGAAGGAAGCATCAAATATGTACGGCTATTCAGCATCATTGCATGGATCATTCTCATTATCGCCTGCATCAACTTTATGAATCTCTCTACTGCCCGTTCTGAAAAGAGAGCGCGCGAAGTAGGCGTAAGAAAAGTGTTGGGTGCCGGGAAAGGAAGCCTGCGATTTCAATTCCTTTCTGAATCAATTCTTATGGCATTCATGGCCACCCTTTTTGCAATTATCGTAATTTTTCTGACCCTCCCCTCTTTCAACAATCTTGTGCAGAAGCAGCTTACTTTGTCTGCCGCAGACTGGACCAATTGGGTAGCGTTTATTTCTTTTGCAATCATCTGTGGTTTTCTGGCCGGCAGTTATCCTTCTTTTTATCTGGCCTCTTTCAATCCGGTAACTGTACTCAAAGGCACGAAGATGAAAGAGAAAGGCGCCGGATTTATCAGAAAGGGATTAGTAGTGCTTCAATTTTCAGTTTCTATTTTTCTGATTATCGCTACCATCGTCATTTACCAGCAAATACAACATCTGAAAGACCGCGATTTGGGATTTAATAAAAGTGATTTGGTGTATATGCCCCTGCAGGGAAATATGAAAGAAAGTTTCCCTGCTATCAGAAACGAATTGTTACAAACCGGTGCCGTGGTGGATGCAGGTATTGGCAGTAACGCTGTCCTGAATTATGGTTCCAATACCGGGGATTTCACCTGGAAGGGAAAAGACCCGAACAAACAGATACTCATTACAATTTCCTTTGTCAACTCCTCATACATTCCCACAGTCGGATACCAGTTGAAAGAAGGAAGGAATTTTTATGAAAGCTCAGCAGCCGACAGCACCAATATTATTATCAATGAAACACTGGCAAAAATGCTGGACACAAAAGAAGTGCTGGGTTCCCAGATTTATCGTGATGAGTCAGCACCATTAACAGTCGTGGGAGTGGTAAAAGACTTTGTTTATAATGATTTTGATGCCAGCCCTGCACCTCTTATCTTTTTCAGCGACCCGTCCGAAGCTGCTTCAATGGTGGTTCGGATCAATCCGGGACAGCCTATTCAAAAGGCGGTGAATGATATCACTTTGGTAATACGAAAAATGAATCCAGGATATCCGGCTGAAGTGCAATTCATTGACACTGACTTTGACAATTTCTTTGTAACTGAATCGCTCATTGGCAAATTATCCGGAATATTCTCAGTACTTGCTATCGTCATTTCCTGCCTTGGGCTGCTGGGCCTCTCTGCATACACTGCTGAAAGAAGAACTAAAGAGATTGGTATCCGAAAAGTATTGGGAGCAAGTGCCGGAAGGTTAGCTACCCTGCTGAGCAAAGATTTTTTGAAGCTGGTAGGTATCTCATGCATTATAGCATTCCCACTGGCCTGGTGGATTATGAATAATTATTGGTTGAAGGACTATGATTACCGGATTACTATTTCGTGGACAATATTTCTTACGGCAGGTGTTTTGGCCATTTTTATTGCATTACTGACGGTAAGCTTTCAGGCGGTAAAAACAGCGGTAGCGAACCCTGTGAAGGCATTGAAGTCGGAGTGAGGAGAGTTTTGATCCCGATAGCTATCGGGAGAGTTGTGGGGTGTGGGATGTGGGATGTGGGATGAAAAATGTTATTGGTAAAAGAGGAGGCACGCACTTCTTTAGCGAAGTAAAATCATAAGTTCTTTTCATGCAGCACAGCACACATCATTAATTGGTAATACTTAAAAATATTGAAGCAATATGCTTAGAAATTATTTTAAATCCGCATGGCGAAACCTGACTAAGAATAAAGCGTTCTCACTCATTAATATTCTTGGACTCACCATTGGCATTACGGTCTGTATGATGATATTCCTGTTTATCATGAATGAATTCAGTATGGATAATTTTCATAAAAACAGTGACCATATTTATCGTGTCATGCGAGATTTTAAGCATGATGGAAAGTCTTCATCTGTAGCTTATTTATCAGGGCCTTATGCACCTGCCTTGCTGAATGATTATAAGGGAGAAATAAAGAAAGCAGTACGCGCCATTCAGAATGACAACCTTGTAACAGTGGGTGAACGCGCCTTTCATGAAAAGAAAGTACTTGATGTGGACACCGGCTTCTTTGACCTGTTTACTTTTCCCCTGATTTACGGTAACTCATCTGATGTATTGAAGAACCCGGCGAGTGTTGTGCTGACAGAGACAACTGCAAAAAAGTATTTTGGTAGTGCTCGGGATGCCATGGGAAAAGTAATCACACTTGACAAGAAACTTCCCCTAAAAGTTACCGGTATTGCCAGAGATGTGCCTTCCAATTCTCATCTCACCTTTGATATGATTGTCCCCTTAGATAATTATAAGGACGAACAAATCATGAATAGATGGCTAAGTAATGGCCTGTATACTTACATAGAACTGGATGCACACACTACGCAGGCTCAACTGGAAAAACAGTTTCCTGCATTCATGGAAAAATATATGGGCAGTGATATGCGAAAGTATGGTTTTGACTTTTCTCTTTCGCTCACCCCTTTAAAAGATATCTATTTTGAAAACTCAGCATTTGACGGCGTAAGACACGGAGATAAAACAGTCGTATATATTTTCCTTTCTATAGCCGTACTCATACTTCTGATTGCCTGTATCAACTTTATGAACCTCTCTACCATACGTGCAGTTGATCGTTCAAAAGAGGTGGGACTGAGAAAAGTACTGGGAGCATTACGCAAAAGTCTCATCTGGCAATTTATAGGTGAGTCGGTTTTGTTAGTTACCATTTCATGCGCCATCGCAGTTGCCTTATTAGCATTGGTGATGCCCTGGTACAACCAGTTGCTTGGCTATACACTTGCCGTTTCGTGGACTTCATGGCCAATATGGTTATTCTTAGCAGGAGCTATTGTGGTAGTCGGCCTTTTGGCAGGTAGCTATCCTGCGTTTGTATTGTCAGGATTCTCTCCCGTACAGGCTTTAAAAGGCAAACTCAAGATGGGAAAAGGAGGGGCTACACTCAGACAGGTTTTGGTAGTAGTACAATTCAGCATTTCTGTTTTCCTGATTGTAGGCACTATCGTTATCACCAGGCAGATGAATTATGTAAAGAATAAACAGTTGGGCTATAATAAAGAACAAACCCTGATAGTACCCATTGACAATCAAGATATTTTTAAGAACATGAATTCCTTTAAGACTGACCTGCAAAACCAAAGTGGTATTCAGTCGGTTTCATTAATGTCTGGTGCTCCGGGAGGCTTTTTTGATATGTACACATTCGATGTAGAAGGCCATAGCGAAAAAATCAATGCCAATACTGAATTTGCTGATTTTGAATTTGTAAACACACTGGGTCTAAAAATTATTGCAGGAAGAGACCTTTCTTCACAATTCCCAACCGACAGTACCGATGCGGTTTTGATAAATAAAACTGCCGCTGCAAAATTTGGTTGGACGCCGGATCAGGCTATTGGCAAATGGATACAAAATACAACACGGGATTCGGCCAGGCGGTATGTGGTAGGTGTAGTGGCCGATTTCAATTTCCAATCACTAAAGGAAAATATCAATGCACTGGTAATATCGCCCGCAACGGACAGGCGGGTAATAGTGGTAAAACTCCGGCCAGGAGAAATACAATCAGGGCTTAGTATCGTGAAAAAAGAATATGCGGAAGCTGCTCCGGGATATCCTTTGGAATATAAATTTTTGGACAATCAGTTTGACGAAATGTATAAAAAAGACATACGCCAACAAACCATATTATCCGTGTTTGCCATATTGGCCATCATTGTGGCATGCCTGGGTTTATTTGGCCTCGCATCGTTTTCCGCAACAAAAAGATTTAAGGAGATTGGGGTAAGAAAGGTGCTGGGCTCATCCGTTCAGGGCATTGTGCTGCTATTGACCCAGGATTTATTGAAACCCGTGATCATCGCCACCTGTATTGCAATGCCGGTTGGTTATTGGGCTATGAACAAATGGTTGCAAAGTTTTGCATATAAAACATCCGTGAATGGATGGGTGTTTGTGTCAGCGGCCCTTATTACTTTTCTGATAGCGCTGCTAACAGTGAGTTTGAAAGCAGTACAAGCTGCAAGGGCCAATCCGGTGAAGTGTTTAAGGACGGAGTGAGTAATTTATAATTGATAATTCGTAAATGAATAGCCATGTTTAAGAATTATTTTAAAATTGCCTTCAGGAATCTTTGGAAGAACAAAGGATTCACTTTTATCAATATTGCCGGTTTGGCTATTGGCCTATCGTGTTTTATCCTCATCGCCCTGTATGTGACAAATGAATTGGATTATGATCGTTTTTATCCCAATGCGGAGCGGATATACCGCGTAGATGCAGATATAAAATTTGGCGGAAACCTATTAAATCTAACTGTCAGCAGCGACCCGATGGGTCCCACTTTGAAAAAGGATTACCCACAGGTAGAAGATTACACCCGCATTTATGCAAGTGAAGGAAGTAAAATCGTCAGGAAAGGAAACGATTATTTCAATGAAGAAAAAATTGTTTATGCGGATTCAACATTCTTCAATCTGTTCCCCCAAACAGTTTTATCGGGAGAAACCAAAACAGCTTTGTTTGAACCCAACACTGTGGTAATTTCTGAAACAGCGGCAAAAAAATATTTTTCAACTACCAACGCCTCAGGTAAAACAATTGAGATTGATCAAAAACCTTTTAAGGTTACTGCGGTAATAAAAGATATGCCCCGAAACTCTCATTTTCATTTTGACTTTATTATGTCTATGAAGAATGTGGATTATCAATGGAATAGTTTTCTCAGCCACAATTTTCATACTTACATTTTATTGAGGCCGGGCACCGACTATCATGCTTTTGAAAAAAACTTTACCCAGGTACTGGAACAACACGTGTTTCCACAGGCAAGCCAGCTCATATCGGGTCTTACTTCTATGGACGAATTCAGGAAAGCAGGCAATATGCTGAATTATTCACTGATGCCGCTCACAAAAATTCATTTATACAGCCAGCGCTACCCGGAGCTGGAAGCAAATGGCAATATTCAATACGTCTATATTTTCAGTGCCGTCGCATTATTTATTTTATTGATTGCCTGCATCAATTTTATGAATCTATCCACCGCACGCAGTGTGAGCCGTGCTAAAGAAGTAGGCATCCGGAAAGTACTTGGCACCAGAAGAAAAAGCCTGATATCACAATTCCTGTCTGAATCCACCTTGATGGCACTCATTTCTTTGATACTCGCTATTGTCATTACCTATTTTGTTTTGCCCGGTTTTAATGATATCGCTGCCAAGTCAATGAGTATTCGCGACATTTTCAATCCCACACTTTTGCCTTTCCTTATCGCACTGCCGTTTATCGTCGGGTTATTAGCAGGACTGTATCCTGCATTTTTTCTTTCAAAATTCAAACCGGTATCCGTATTAAAAGGGAGGACTAATGCAGGGTTTAAGAAAAATATCTTACGCAGCGGATTGGTAGTTTTTCAGTTCTTTACTTCCATTGTATTGATCATTGGTACCATAATAATATACAAGCAACTTCATTTTATTCAAACGACCAGTCTTGGCTTCAACAAGAACCAGGTGCTGATCGTTGACGGCGCATGGGCATTGAATAAAAATGATGAGGCATTTAAAAATGAAGTATTGAAGCTGCCGGGTGTGGAAAGCGCCACTATGAGCGGATACATTCCGGTAAACTCTTCAAGAAGCGATAACACCTACTCCAGGGATGCTACCATGAATCAAAAAAATGCGCTATCCATGCAAACATGGAAGGTGGATTATGACTACATCGGCACAATGGGAATGCAGATTATAAAAGGAAGAAACTTTTCAAAAGACTTCGGTACTGATTCTTCTGCTGTCATACTCAATGAAGCAGCAGTAAGGGTTTTAGGATTCGACAACCCTGTTGGAAATAAAATTTATCAAAACTTTCCAGGCGGGGCCGGCTCTGTGATGAAGGTTTATAACATTATTGGAGTCGTAAAAGATTTTCATTTTGAATCCCTGCGGCATAATATCTACCCTCTGGGATTGATTCTCGAACATAATAACACAATTATGTCTTTTAGAATAAACACAGCCGACGTAAAACCATTAATAGCACAAATTAAAAACAAGTGGACAGCGTTGGCGCCGGGTATGCCTTTCAGTTACCGGTTTATGGATGAGGCATTTAATAACATATATCGTTCCGAACAGCAGGTAGGAAAAATTTCAATCACATTTGCCATCCTGGCCATTTTTATCGCCTGTCTGGGGTTATTTGGACTGGTCACCTATATGGCAGAGCAACGCACAAAAGAAATTGGTATCAGAAAAGTATTAGGTGCCAGTGTTGGCCAGGTCACAGGAATGCTTTCAAGGGATTTTTTAAAACTGGTATTAATAGCATCACTAATCGCATTTCCGGTGGCCTGGTGGGTGATGCATCGGTGGTTACAGGACTTTGCCTATAGGATCAAGATTGACTGGTGGGTGTTTTTGATAGCCGGACTTATTGCATTACTTATAGCACTGGCAACAGTGAGTTTCCAGGCAATCAAAGCAGCAATGGCGAATCCGGCGAAGAGCTTGAGGACAGAGTGAGGAGCGTTTTGATCCCTATAGCAATAAGAAGCGTTGTGGGTTGTGGGTTATGATTGAAAAAATTCTCTGTGACACTCCGTGATTCCTCCGTGGTTCTCCGTGTAACAAAAAATAATTACACAGAGGAAAGCCCGAGAAGACACTGTGTTGCACAGAGAAAATCTCCGTGGTACTCCGTGGCGCTCCGTGTAAGAAAAAATAATTACACAGAGAGGAAAGCCAGAGAAGACACAGAGTTACACAGAGAATATCTCCGTGGTACTCCGTGATTCCTCAGTGGTTCTCCGTGTAAGAAAAAAATAATTACACAGAGAAAAAACCAGAGAAGACACAGAGTTACACAGAGAAAATCTCCGTGGCGCTCCGTGATTCCTCCGTGGTTCTCCGTGTAACAAAAAATAATTACACAGAGAGAAGCCAGAGAAGGCACAGAGTTACACAGAGAATACCTCCGTGGCCCTCCGTGATTCCTCCGTAACCCTCCGTGTAACGAAAAGTATTACACAGAGAAAAACCAGAGAAGACACTGAGTTACACTGAGAATATCTCCGTGCCACTCCGTGATTCCTCCGTGGCGCTCCGTGTAACAAAAAAATAATTACACAGAGAGATACCCGGAATCTGATCATGAGTTATAATAAAAACCAGATAATTAAAATGTTTAAAAATTATTTCAAATCTGCATGGCGAAATCTTTCAAAGAGTAAGACTTCTGCCGCTATCAATATCATCGGACTTGCAGCCGGTATGGCAGTTACTATCCTTATTGGCCTGTGGATATGGGATGAAGTGACTTTTGACCATTACCACAAAAATCATGAACGGTTAGGACAGGTGATGGCGACTCTTGATTTCAACGGCGAATTGGTTACTGTCCCGGCCGTAGCGATGCCTTTGGGTGATGAACTGAGAAACAAGTATGGTAGTGATTTTAAAAAAGTATCTATGGCATCATGGATCTATGATCACAACCTCCGGATTGGAGATAAAAATATAAATGTACAGGGCATGTGGGTCGATTCCATATTCCCCTCCATGTTTTCATTGCATACTATCACAGGAAATGTAACATCCGGTTTGCAGGATCCCTCTGCTATCCTCCTGAGCGCCTCCACAGCCAGGGCATTATTCGGCAACGAAAACCCCATAAACAAATTTGTGAGGTTAGACAATCAGGAAAATCTGAAAGTAACAGGCGTCTATGAAGACCTGCCCGAGAATACAACCCTCAACAAAGCAAAGATCTTACTATCGTTTGACAAGTATAAATCTTCGGATCCGGATATCCGCGATGCCGCCGGCCAATGGGACAGACATTCATTTCAGGCTTACGTGCAATTAAATGACCATATAGATTTTTCAGCAGAAACTGAAAAAATTAAGAATATTCCAATGGAACACCTCACCGAAGCACAGTCCGGCAAGGAAGCGTTAATTCTGCATCCTATGGATAACTGGCGGTTATACAATGAATTTAAGAACGGGAAACCCGCAGGTGGCAGAATCCAGTTTGTATGGTTGTTTGGTATCATCGGGGTTTTTGTATTGCTATTAGCTTGTATCAATTTTATGAACCTGTCCACTGCAAGAAGCGAGAAGCGTGCAAAGGAGGTGGGTATTCGTAAAACTATTGGCTCTGGAAAAAGACAACTAATTATACAGTTCCTTGCAGAATCTGTAATGGTAGCTTTTATCGCACTGCTGCTCTCAATTCTGTTGACTCTGCTTGGCCTTCCGTTGTTCAATAGCCTGGCTGATAAAAATATTTCAATCCCATTCGAAAGTGCAGCATTTTGGGCAATTGCCACCGGCTTTACCCTTCTGACCGGATTAATTGCAGGAAGTTACCCCGCATTCTACCTGTCAGGATTTAAACCCATCAAAGTATTGAAAGGAACTTTTCGCAGCAGCAAAAGCGCAGCAATTCCAAGAAAGATATTGGTAGTAACTCAGTTTTCTATTTCAATTATTTTAATGATCGGAACCTTAATTGTGTACAAACAAATTCAATTTGCCAAAGACAGACCCGCCGGCTATTCAAGGGAAGGTTTAATTAATGTTACCAATAACACTCCTGACCTGCGGGGACATTTTGATGCTTTACAGCAAGACCTCCTTTCTACCGGTGTGGTAGCAGATGTTGCTGAATCATCTACCCTCATCACAAAAATGCGTTCAAAGGAAATTGGATTTAACTGGCAGGGAAAAGATCCCAACTTCCTCCCTCTGTTTGGAACAGTAGGGATATCGGAAAACTTTGGGAAGACAGTCGGTTGGAATATCATGGCAGGGAGAGATTTCTCCAGGGACTTTGCTGATAGCTCCTCTTTGATTCTTAACGAAGCGGCGGTGAAACTTACAGGCATAGATGATATCGTCGGAAAGAAAATAATATGGAATGACAGAGATTTTACAGTGATTGGAGTGATCAGGAATATGATTATGGAGTCGCCTTACGAATCGGTAACTCCAACCGTATTTTTCAAATCGGGCAATGAAGGGCGAATGATAATCATTCGGATACGGCCTGAAGTATCAGTAAGTACAGCTCTGGGAAAAATTGAATCCGTATTTAAAAAATATAATCCGTCTAACCCATTCACTTATTCGTTTGTGGATGCAGATTATGCAAAGAAGTTTTTTGATGAAGTCAGGATTGGCAATCTGGCCTCTTTCTTTACCATTCTCGCACTCTTTATCTCATGTCTCGGATTGTTCGGGCTTGCATCCTACATTGCTGAACAGCGAACCAAGGAAATCGGGGTAAGAAAAGTTTTGGGGGCAAGCGTATTGAATCTTTGGGGAATGTTATCAAAGGAGTTTTTGTTCCTGGTGGTTATCTCATGTTTCATCGCTATTCCTGTAGCCTGGTATGGACTGAATCAATGGCTACAAGGCTATTCTTACCGAACAGAGATACCGTGGTGGATTTTTGCAGCAGCAGGAGCTTTGTCTGTGGTAATTGCCATTGGAACGGTGAGCTATCAGGCTATCAAAGCTGCAGTAGCCAATCCGGTGAAGAGTCTGAGAACAGAGTGAGGAGGGTTTTGATCCCGATAGCTATCGGGAGAGTTATGGGTTGTGGGATTTGGGTTATGATTGAAAAAACACTCCATGGCGCTCCGTGTAACAAAAACTATTATACAGAGAAAAGCCAGAGAAGGCACTGAGTTGCACTGAGAACACCTCCGTGGCACTCCGTGATTCCTCTGTGGTACTCCGTGTAACGAAAAGTATTACACAGAGAAAAAACCAGAGAAGGCACTGAGTTACACTGAGAATATCTCCGTGGTACTCCGTGATTCCTCAGTGATCCTCCGTGTAACAAAAACTATTACACTGAGAAAAGCCAGAGAAGGCACTGAGTTGCACAGAGAACACCTCCGTGGCTCTCCGTGAATCCTCAGTGATCCCCCGTGTAAGAAAAAATAAAACCCACAACAAACTGTATCAAAACCGTACACTCCTGTTTTAAAACTGAACACAAGAGCAGGGTACAAAAATCATAACATGTTAATTATCAGGCTCCTCCACATGGGCATCCTTATTGTTGTTTTAAACACATGAGGCTCCTGTTTCGATTACCCAATTACAACGCTATACTCTTTAATAATTTTATTTTCCTGCTGCCTTACGCTGCAATAAAAATCATTACTATAAATGAATTTCATTAAAACTACGTACCGCACTTTCAGAAAAAATAAGATATTCTCACTGATAAATATCTCAGGGCTGGCTGTGGGAATGGCCGGGGCCATGTTGATAATCTTATGGATTCAGAACGAACTGAGCATAGACCGTTTTCATAAAAAAGCCGACCGAATCTATCTGCTGTATAACCGCGATAAAAATCCTGAAGGGAACACATTCGTGTGGCCCAATACACCCAAAATAATGGCACCAACCATCCAAAAGGATTTCCCTGAAGTGGAAAGTGTAACACGATATAACAACATTACATTTCTCCTGACGGTTGGTGAAAAGAAAATGAATGAAAGGGGGGCTTTTGTGGACAGCAGTTTTCTGAATATCTTCTCATTTCCTCTGTTAGAAGGCAACCCGTCAAACGCCCTGAAAGGCAGCTACAACATAGTGCTTACCGAAAAACTAGCCAAAGTACTCTTCGGTAATGAAGATGCACTTGGAAAGATTGTAAAGATCGACAGCGTAAACAACTGTACGGTAACAGGTGTACTAAAAGACCTTCCTAACAATACACGCTTCAACTTTAGCTATCTACTACCGTGGGATTATCTTGAAAAGATTGGATGGAACGACGATCTCTGGGTCAATAACTCTGTAAATACCTATGCACTCTTAAAGCCGGGTACCTCAGAAAATGTATTTGACAGGAAAATAAAGGACATTACAATAAACCATACCAGAGGAACTGCTGACGCTTCCACCACGGAAGTATTTACCCAACCACTCCATCGAGACTATCTGTATGGAAAATCTGAGAACGGAAAATTGGTTGCAGGTCAAATTGTCACCGTACGGTTATTTGGAATCATTGCTGCATTTATCCTGCTCATTGCATGTATTAACTTCATGAACCTAAGCACCGCCAGAAGCGAAAAAAGAGCCAAAGAAGTGGGTATTAGAAAAGTAATTGGAGCCAATAGGAGATCACTCATTTCACAATTCCTTGGTGAAAGCCTTATCTTGAGCCTCATATCGTTTTTTATAGCATTATTGCTGGTGCACATCTCACTGAACCCCTTTAATCAACTGGTGGATAAGCGGCTTTTCATAGATTACAGTAGCCCACTGTTTTGGATATTCTCTCTCTCGTTTATCCTAATCACCGGCCTGATAGCAGGAAGTTATCCGGCCTTTTATCTATCTGCCTTCAAACCAGCCAAAGTATTAAAAGGAACTTTTAAGAAATCAAATACACTGATCACTCCAAGGAAAATCCTGGTAATCGTTCAATTCACTTTTGCTATAATACTCATTATATCCACCATTATCGTTGCCCGCCAGATCAGGTACGGAGTGGAAAGACAATCGGGGTACGATAAAAATAATCTTATCTATCTCTTTACGCAGGGAGATGTCAACAAGCATTTCCAGGCTATCAAGAATGAATTACTGAGTAGTGGGACAGCGGCCTCTGTTACTCATTCAGCCAACCCCATCACCCAAAGATGGATGGATAGCTGGGGATATTACTGGAAAGGAAGTTCGGAAGCAGACAAACGAATTGATTTTGTGAGAATGGGTACCGATGCGGATTTCGCAAAAACGATGGGGGTGAAAATTATAGAAGGAAGAGATATCGACGTCTATAAATATCCGACAGACAGTGCTGCCATCCTGTTAAATGAATCAGCAGTGAAGGATATGAATATAAAACACCCGATTGGCCTTGAGATCAGAGAAGGCAGCGACAGCAATGCCTATCATGTGGTCGGTGTGGTACAGGATTTTGTACTGGAATCACCATTTCAAAAAGCGATAAGCCCTATGATGATTTTCGGCCCCGGATACGATTTTTTCCAGGTCGTCCATGTCCGTCTGAATCCCGACAAGCCAACTGCCACTTCTATTGCAAGTGTCCGGAATATCTTTAAAAAATACAACCCTCAATATCCGGCAGATTATGTGTTTGCTGATGAGTCTTACGCCAGAAAATTTGAATCAGTAGAAAGGACAGGCACACTCGCCTATTTGTTTGCCGGGCTTACGATCTTCATTTCCTGCCTCGGACTTTTTGGTCTCGCAGCTTATATGGCCGAAAGCCGCACTAAAGAAATTGGCGTAAGAAAAGTGTTAGGCGCATCAGTCGCAAGTATTGCAGGATTGTTATCTTTTGATTTTATAAAGCTGATCATTATTTCCTTCGTGATAGCGGCACCCATTGCCTGGTGGGCCATGTATCACTGGCTGGAGTCGTATTCGTACAGGATAAGTATTGGCTGGTGGGTATTTCTGCTGGCAGGATTCCTGGCGATAGCGATTGCGTTATTAGCAGTAGGGTACCAGGCCATAAAAGCAGCGGTAGCTAATCCGGTGAAGTGTTTAAGGACGGAGTGAGGAATTAGGAATCAAAAATTGATAATTATCAATTAACAATTATTAAAATGTTTAGAAATTATTTTATCACTGCATGGCGGAATATTCGCAAAAACAAACTCCACAGTTCAATTAATTTCTTAGGGTTGGCGACAGCTTTCACTTGCAGCATTTTTATTTTATTAATGGTTTATCGCCAATTCTCGTATGATAATTTCCAATTGAATAAAAATAAGCTGTATAAAATCTACGGCTATCTAATCGGTCCTAATGGTGAAGAACTCAACACGGCGATGCCCTATACACTCGCTCCGGCACTGAAAAGCGAGAATATTGGAATAAAATATGTAACAAACATCCTGAATTCGGGAAGGCTTGTACGATATAAGGGCAAGACACTTGACATGCGATCCACTTTGGTTGATGCGGATTTTTTGAGGATGTTCACATTTCCTGTGTTGCAGGGAAATGCACACAATCCATTGAGCAGCGTAAACAATGTAGTACTCACCAAAAGAAGTGCAGACAAAATTTTTGGAGACGAGGATCCTATTGGAAAATCAATTGAACTCAAGATAGGCGGCAGATGGTCCAAACTTACTGTAACGGCAATAGTAAAAGATGTTCCTGACAACTCTACCATTAAGTTCTCATTGCTTGCCCGCACTGAACTTTATCCCCCATTTCCTGAAATGCTCAAGTCATGGGATAATCGCAACCATTCGGTATATGTGCAACTTGCCGGTAATACCACATCCCAAAGTGTTCAAAGCCGCCTGAGAAGTCTGTTGAAAAAGTACAATCCAACAGACGTAATAGGGGCAAAGAGAAACGGATATAAACCGGACAGTAATGGTGACTATTTTAGCTTACGGTTATTGCCATTCTCCAAAGAACACTTTACACCAGAGTTAAGCGAAAGCGGAGGAACTCCAAAAACGATATTATATGTGCTGATGCTCATCAGTGTAATGATCATATTGATAGCATCTTTTAATTTTATTAATCTCAATATCGGGCTTTCATTTACCCGCACAAAGGAAATAGGTATCCGTAAATGCCTGGGGGCAGGTAAACGACAAATATGGATGCAGGTATGGGGTGAAAGTTTTTTTATGGTATTCTTTTCGGCTCTTGTAGCAGTGGGAGCAGTTGCAGTATTAATAAAAGGGTTCAATCAGATGTTTAACGCAAAACTCAGCCTTGGTTTATTGATAAAACCAATTCCGTTAATTGTTTTGGCGGCATTGGTGCTGCTTGTATCCTTCATCGCATCGGGATTCCCCTCAAGAGTAATGGCAAGATTGAAGACTGTTGAAATTCTGAAAGGAAAGATTACTATTAAGAGGCCCGGCATATTACGTTCGGCATTAATTGTTACTCAGTTTGTAATTGCCATCGCACTACTCTGTAGTACGGTGATTATATTTCAACAGTTTGATTACCTCCGATCAACACCCCTTGGGTATAATACACAATCCATAATCAGCATCCCCATAAAAGATAATGACGATGGAAAGGAGATCGTTTCAAAACTCCGCACACGTTTGTCTGACCAGTCATCCGTAATTTCTGTAACAGGAACCGACACCAACCTCGGGATGGGAGAAGACCAAAGTTCAAGCACCTCAGTCACCTGCTTTACTTTTGGCGAAAGCACGATTTGCGGACAGACAATTACTGCTGATTATGATTTTCTGAAAACGCTGGATATTAAACCGACTTCAGGGCGCGACTTTTCTTTAGACTACGCATCTGATACGGGTTTTCAGGTAATTGCCACTAAGAGCTACGCAGACCAGTTTGGCGGAAAGGGCGTGGCCGGATTTTCTTACTACGCAGATAGTGCCGGACCTAAAATCAATATCGTAGGCATAATACCTGATATACAAATTAAAGCACTCACTGATCAGCAAAAACCGGTTATAATTTTTTTGAACCGGGGCGGCAAAATGAGTTATGCACTCATAAAGGTGAGTACATCTAATCCTGTCGCAGCAATGGACATCGTAAAGAAAGCCTACCTGAGTGTGGAACCTGGAACAGAATTCAAGGGTTCTTTTGTAAACGAAAATATTGACCGTCTGTACAAGGATGAAAATATGATGGCTAACGTCTTTACGATTGCAGCACTCATAACCATTATACTCTCCTGTATGGGGTTATTTGGTATTGCTTCTATTATTATTCGTCAGCGAATAAAAGAAATAGGCGTACGAAAGGTGTTGGGTGCATCTGTAGGGAATATCTTTACAATTGTGAACCGGGAATTTTTAAAGCCGGTAATTATAGCTTTCCTTATAGCGGTACCCCTTTGCTGGTGGGCGATGAGTGCCTGGTTACAAAATTATACACACCGAATTACTATCCACTGGTGGATATTTGTGGTGATCGGACTATCGGCATTTGTAATTACCATTTTTACAGTAAGTGTTCATTCCATAAGAGCAGCACTCGCCAATCCGGTAGATAGCTTAAGAACAGAGTGAGGAGGGTCTTGATCCCGATAGCTATCAGGAGAGTTATGGGTTTTGGGATTTGGGTTATGGGTTACGGGTTGTGGGTTGTGATTGAAAAAATTCTCCGTGGCACTCCGTGAATCCTCCGTGAACCTCCGTGTAACAAAAACTATTACACAGAGAAAAGCCAGAGAAGACACAGAGTTTCACAGAGAATATCTCCGTGGCCCTCCGTGAATACTCCGTGGTGCTCCGTGTAAGAAAAATTAATTACACAGAAATAAGCCAGAGAAGACACAGAGTTACACTGAGAATATCTCCGTGGCTCTCCGTGATTCCTCCGTGGCACTCCGTGTAACAAAAACTATTACACAGAGGAAAACCAGAGAAGGCACAGAGTTACACTGAGAATATCTCCGTGGCACTCCGTGTAACGAAAAGTATTACACAGAGAAAAGCCGGAGAAGACCCAGAGTTACACAGAGATGAAATACCCTCCGTGATTCCTCCGTGACCCTCAGTGTAACGAAAAATTAATTACACAGAGAAAAAGTCATAGAAGGCATAGAGTTGCGCAGAGAAGAAGACAACCACAAACTGTATCAAAACCGTACACTTCTGTTTTGAAAGTGAACACAAATACAAGGAACAACAACCATAATAACCTAATTATCAGCGATATAAAAATCGGCACCCTCGTTGTTATTTCTAATCCCATGAAGGTCATTTTGCATCGTGGATATTCCAACTCTAACAAATCCTTGCCTTCATGCATTTGGCAGGTTCATAATCTATATAGCTAATGAATTTCATTAAAACCATCTTCCGCTCTTTCAGGAAAAACAAAATTTTTTCCCTGATTAATATTGTCGGACTGACAGTGGGACTTACAAGTTGTATCCTCATAGGATTGTACATTCAACGACAGTTAAGTTTTGATAAGTTTCAAAAAAACGGTGATCGCATTGTTCGTGTCATCATGGAATATAGTTTTGAAGGAAGTGATGCCATCAACAAAGGCAACTACACCAGTGTAAGAGTACCGGTTGTAATGAAAAAGAACTTCCCGGAGGTAGAGGATGCGGTAATAATGGTCAACACTTCAAGGATTATCAACACAGGGGAAAATCTGAATACAGAAAAGAATTTCCTTTATGCAGGAAGTTCTTTCTTCAAAATATTTAGCTTCAATCTATTATCCGGAAATCCGAATACAGTACTGGAAAATCCTTTTGCTGTGGTGCTGTCAGCATCCACAGCCAAACGATATTTTGGTAATCAGAACCCTGTGGGTAAATCGTTACGAATAACCGGCTCTGATAACCCATATAAGGTCACAGGAGTGGTGGCTGATTGTCCTCCTAATTCACAAATCCAGTTTGATCTAGTGGCTTCATTTTCCTCCCTGAAAATTAACCCTCAGATGGAGGATACTTACTGGAATGCAAACTATACTACCTATCTGCTGCTTGCCAACGACCATTCAGCCAAAACGTTGCAAACCAAGTTGCCGGCATTCATGAAAAAAGAGATGGCAGGTACACATGCCACTGTCAATTTTGAATTAGAACCATTTTTTGATATCCATACCCACTCGCCTTATGATGCGATGGCGCCCAACGTCAGCCTTTCCGATATTTACAGCCTTGGATTAATAGCGCTGCTGGTACTGGCAATCGCCTGTTTCACCTATATCAACCTGAGCACAGCTGCATCTGTAGAGCGCGCAAAGGAGGTTGGAATCAGAAAAGTAATTGGCGCCACACGCGCACAACTTTTTATCCAGTTTATCGGAGAGTCTATATTGGTAAGCCTGGCAGCGGTCATCATGGCACTTATTATTTCGGCATTGCTGTTACCTTTCTTTAGCAACCTGACCAACCAGATTTTTAATATTCGTTCTTTATTTTCTCTTCCTGTATTGGCAATCGCATTGGCGATTGTATTCGTGGTAAGCCTTGCGGCAGGAAGTTATCCTGCGTTTATTTTGTCTTCATTCATCCCGGTAAAGGTGCTCAAAGGAAGTTTCAAAAATTCAACTTCTGGTCAATGGCTGCGAAAATCACTTATCGTTTTTCAATTCGCTATTTCCGTTTTCCTGATCGCTGCTACTTTTATTATTCAACAACAACTGAATTATATCCGCACAAAGAAATTAGGTTATGACCGTAGTCACTTATTAGTGGTTGATGTACCCTATTTGTTTAACAAGAGCGATCAATTAAGGAACCAGTTTGCAGAAAACCCTAACGTATTAGGTGCCGCCAGAACCCAGCATTCACCGGTAGAGATAGTAGGAGGATACAGTATGAGTAAACCCGGAATGCCTGAAAATGCACAGATAACAGTTACAGCCAATCCTATTGACGATGGATATATTCCTGCTACCGGACTGCAATTGATAGCCGGAGAGAATCTCACCCGTCAGGACATGCTGGATGTGGCACAGGAAGCCGAAAGAGATACTAACACCTATCATTTTATCCTTAACGAGTCCGCCGCCAGGCAGCTGGGATGGACACCCGAAGAAGCGATTGGAAAAAAGATGTTCCTTGGGGAAAACCGGCCGGGTTTTGTGAGAGGCGTGGTGAAAGACTTTAACTACCAATCGCTGCACGAAGCTATCAAACCTGTTGTTCTTTTTTCAAGTTATTACGGAAGCGGGCTGTTAGTAAAAATCGGGGCAGGCAATATTCCAAATACGCTACATTTTCTTGAAACCAAATGGAAAACATTCTTCCCTGACCGTCCTTTTAATTATCAATTTGCCGATGATCAATACAACGCCTTGTATGCAGCCGAAATGAGGATGGGAACGCTTATGAATATTTTTACGGTGATAGCTGTAATCCTTGCTTGTCTGGGTTTATTTGGACTCTCTACTTACTCAGTCAGACAAAGAGTAAAGGAAATTGGAGTGCGAAAAGTTTTAGGAGCATCCGCAGTAAAAATTGTAATGATGATCTCCAAAGATTTTCTGAAGCTGACTGTCGTGGCACTCTTAATCTCTATCCCATTAGCATGGTGGGGGGCTCATTCATGGTTACAGAATTTTGTGTACCGGATACAAATAGGTGCAGGAGTTTTCTTAATTACAGCACTTATCATTTTTTTGATTACACTAATAACCATCAGTTTTCAATCGGTGAAGGCAGCAGTAGCAAATCCGGTGAATAGCCTGAGGACAGAGTGAGGAAGGGTTTTGAGCCCGATAGGCATCGGGAGAGTTGTGGGTTGTGGGTTGTGATTGAGAAAATTCTTCGTTGCGCTCCGTGTAAGAAAAATAATTACACAGAGAAAAAGCCAGAGAAGGCACAGAGTTGCACAGAGAGTATCTCCGTGGCGCTCCGTGATTCCTCCGTGACCCTCCGTGTAAGAAAAACTATTACACAGAG
>JACFNA010000295.1 GCA_019455085.1 Chitinophagaceae bacterium | reverse complement strand
AAGGAGGGGTGTTATTAATCCGGCCTCTTCACCAGAAGAGATCATTGTATTTCTTTCCGGCCGCTTCTGAATTTTCAAATTCTTGAGTTTTGGAGCAGGCGTGATGATCCACTTCTTTGAGAATAGCAGAATATCTATAATGGTAAATCCTAAAACGTTGCCTTTCTTTTTTGGCTTCGTAGTGCTGCTGCTAACATTTCCTACAGTCCATCTCGGTTTTGATTCTGATGATTTTGTTCATCTTGAAAAAATTCTTTATCAGTTTGGAAACCCTGGGAGCCTGCATCATTTTTTAAACACTATAAAGAATCTATTTGTCTTTGTAACTCCAGAAGAAGTAAATAATGCTTTTTCAGCTGATTCACATATCTGGTGGGCGGAAAAGGATATTAAAATTGCATTTTTCCGCCCTTTGAGCTCCTTCAGCCATTGGGTTGATGGTTATTTGTGGCCTGGCTGGCCGTTCCTGATGCATCTACAGAATGTTATCTTATTTTCTTTGATAGTCGTGTTTGTTGGCCGACTCTATTTCAAATTGTTAAACCCCCTCTGGTTAGCTGGTATTGCAGGGTGCATTTTCGCAATCGATGATGCCCATGCGGATGCGGTGAAATGGATAGCGAGCCGGAATTCACTATGGGCGTTTTTGTTCGGTATCCTGTGCATCTTGTCCCATCATAATTGGCGTATGGAAGGATATAGTCGGTCAAGATTTTTCTCCTATTTCTGGTTTGGAATGTCGCTTCTATCCGCGGAAGGAGGAGTTTGTACAGCAGCATACTTATTCGCTCATGCACTATTCATAGATCGTGAGCCTGGCCTTTCACGTTTTCGATGCCTTTGGTTCTATTTTTTGCTTGGATTTGTATATGTTAGAACCATTTCATACTTCGGCTATGGTGCAGCTTCAAATGAATTATATGTCGATCCAAATCAAGAGCCTTTAAGATTCATTAAAAACGTTATTACATTTATTCCGATCCTTTTACTAGGGCAATTGGCTTGGCCTGACCCTCGTTATTTCCGCTACTGTTCTGAAGATTTGATGATCTCGTTCTGGATGTCTGCTCTTCTTATCTGCCTCTTTTTGATAGGCGTGATGATCCCCCTTATTAAGAAAGATCAAATCAGTCGCTTCTGGCTGACAGGCATGATACTCTCCCTGATTCCAGTTTGTGGTATGGGGATTCCCAGCGAGAGACTGCTCTTATACTGGTATACCTGTTTGGTCAATCTATTGACTATTCCAAAGGGAAACTTCATCGAGGGATATGTTTTGTTTTACTCTCTTCTTTCTTATTTATTCATTCGTTTTATGCCCCGATCGCACTCTTTCTGGAGTCAAACAGTCCCTCACGAAGGCAGGTATTAGCCGAGATAGTAAATCCTGATAACTCATCAGCAGAAATTCAGTCCAAGGATCTCGTGATCGTAAATGCTCCCAGCACATTTTTTCTTTGGTACCACAATCCCATTTCAAAAGTCAGGAACAAGCCGTTTCCACAGCGGATAAGAGTCCTTGCACCTGGCTATGGAGATATCAAGATCACACGAAAAGATGCCAATACTCTGATTGTATTGGCAAACCATGGTTTCTTTCCCCCCTTCAATAAAGAAACTACATCAAACGATGGCCAAAATCCTGCTTTTCACCCGGTATTTGTTTTACAGTGGCTTGAAAGGACTGCAGGATTCAACAAGGATAGGTTACCTCTTAAAAGCATCATTGAACTCCCCGATGTATCGATTGAAATCACAGGGGTCACCGATTTGGGGCCGCCCTCAAAGGCACAGTTCGTTTTTAAGGTACCATTGGAATCGTCAACCTTTCATTGGCTTCAATGGGATTGGAATATCTGGAAATTTAAGAAGTTCCAATTACCATCAATCGGGCAGGAAATCACAATTCCGGGATTCTGGAAGGTTTGAGTACGAAAGGGCCCACCCGATCGGGTCGATTGTGTTCAGTCTTTCGCCTCCGCAAAGGGCGTTGCTCCGGCAACTCGAGAATGCGGCGACTGCCGTTTGCGTCCGCCCTGGTCAACGAACCAAAACCTTACATTTCTGAAGCACCCACCAAGGGAGATAGAGTTTCAGGAATCAGGAATTGTGAAGGGGCTTGACTTGTCAGGTCCTGGAAGGCATATTTCCTCTTTTGGTCGCTGAAAAAAGAGAGGCCAAACCGCCTTTCTGCGAACCAGCTCTTCGAATTGAACGGAGAGAAACGACATATCCCTGCCCCCGTGAGCCATGCGCATCCGGGAGCCGCAAGACCAGAGGGAGAACAGCAATGGCAGTTGTTCGTGAGTTTGAAACTCTTTATATCGTTGTGCCCGAATGCAACGAAGAAGAGCAGAAAAAAGTAATCAACAACCTCAATGAAGCCGCTCTCAAAGCAGGAGCGGAAATCATCAAAAGCGATGTGTGGGGCAAGAGGAAGCTCGCCTACCTGATCAAGAAACGCTCCGAAGGAGTGTATGTCCTTCTGCGCACCAAAGGCCCAGCCGGCATTCCGAAAGAGCTGGATGTCCATATCAAGCGCACTCCGGAAATTCTGCGCCACCTGACTACCACAGTTACCA
>JACFNA010000294.1:322-2591 GCA_019455085.1 Chitinophagaceae bacterium | reverse complement strand
GAGGGCGGATAATTGAGGCTGTGGAAAATATTTCAAGCGAAGGCTATCAGGAAATTTTATTTCTTGTCTATATCCTGCTCGCGATTGTGATGGCTATCCTTTCATTTGTCAGACAATTTTCATTCATACCGGTAATGGGTGTACTGAGTTGCGCCTACTTATTAATTGAGATTCCCGCGGTAAGCTGGAAATGGTTTTTCGTATGGATGTCTGTCGGATTGCTCATCTACTTCCTCTACAGCAGACGGCATAGTAAGCTGAATGAGAAGAATGTGGAAGGGTAGCAATATTGACAGGAGACACACCTAAGTTTAGAGGGGGCTGGATTATTCACTCCCCCCACCCCACATTCTCTGCAACAATATTCTAACTTCGCAGTAATGAAATACTCGGTAGGAGATAAGGTATTGCTGCTTCACTCAAACGAAACCGGAGAAATCGTAGAGATCATGAGCGATGACCTCGTGATGGTCAATGTGGATGGCATTGAATTCCCTGTATTTACCGACCAGATTGACTTTCCTTACTTTAAAATGTTCTCTGAAGCATCGAAGAAAAAGCAACAGGAGCCACCCAAAGTGTATATCGACCAGATAAAAGCCGAGAAATTCAGGCAAACACCTGCAGAGGGAAAAGGAGTGCAGCTATTATTTTTCCCGGTGTATGACACCGCACTTTACGAAGATGACATTCTGCATTTTAAAGTCTATCTGGCTAACCAAAACGCTGAGGAATACTATTTTGAATACAATGTGATTTCCAGGGACAAGGATGATTTTTCAGTTACAAATACCATCCAGAAATTTTCAGACTTTTATCTGCACAATATTCAGATGGAAGACCTGAACGACATTGTGAAATTTCATTTCCTCTTTTCTCTCACCTCACCCGATCCTTCCAAGGCGCCTGCTCTGGAATTACCTCTGAAGATAAAGCCGCGAACGCTTTTTCAAAAAATTGATGAGATGCATCTGGAGAACCGGCCTTCGTTTTCGTTCGATTTGTTTAACAAATATCCCGAAAGAGAATTAGAACCTTATTTCCCACTTCCTGAAAAAATAAAAGGGATAAGGCCCCTGGTAAAAACGTCGGATCCTGTGCGTTCCGTGATCGACCTCCATATCGAAAAAATTATTGATAATAAAAGTGGCCTGTCAAACTTTGAAATACTTCAGATACAGCTCAATTACTTTGAGAAGTATTATCAAATGGCCGTCAAAGCCATGCAGCCTAAACTTATTGTAATTCACGGAGTGGGAAGCGGCAAACTGCGCCAGGAGATTCATGAAAGGCTTAAGACTAAAAGCGAAGTAAAATCATTCACAAACCAATACCATCCTAACTTCGGATTTGGCGCTACCGAAATCTATTTACAATATTAAACCAGCATCCGCTACTTTAACAATGCAAGGATTCACATCCGGCTCAGATGCCGTAAATTGCACCTAAGGAGAATCCAGCAATGAGGTCATTCCACTTTTCAAAATTTAATCCGGACGAAAATCAGCAAAGTACCTTCGAAAAACTTTTAAATGTTTTCATGCAGTTGCTCAACTACACCAGTGGGGATGCTGGTGAAGCACTGAGTTGGCTCACTGAACTAGACAAGCAATACAACCTGAGTACAGACGAATATGGCATGGGCGACTTTATCGATGAGCTTAAAGAAAAAGGATATATCGAAGAAAACAGTCAGAGAGGCGAAATCAGGATTACCCCAAAGACTGAACGCACTATCCGCCGCAATAGCCTGGAAGAGATTTTCGGAAAGCTGCGAAAGTCAAAACAAGGCAATCATAAAACATTCAAACCGGGTGTGGGTGACGAGATCAATCCTGAGACCCGGCCATTTCAGTTTGGCGACCGCCTGGAGCAAATAGACTTTCCCGAATCGATCAAAACAGCACAAATAAACCACGGCATCGACAGTTTTTCATTGCACGAAGACGATCTGACTATCAGGGAGACAGATTTCAAAGCACAGACTTCTACCGTACTCATGATCGACATTTCGCATAGTATGATCCTTTATGGCGAAGACCGCATCACACCTGCAAAAAAGGTAGCCATGGCACTAAGCGAGCTGATTACTACCCGCTACCCGAAAGACACACTCGACATCGTAGTATTCGGTAATGATGCATGGACGGTAGAAATCAAAGACCTCCCCTATCTTCAGGTAGGGCCTTATCATACGAATACAGTCGCCGGGCTCAACCTGGCAATGGATATTTTGCGCCGCAGAAAAAACCCAAACAAACAAATCTTT
>JACFNA010000294.1:0-312 GCA_019455085.1 Chitinophagaceae bacterium | reverse complement strand
GGAAAGAGATACTACAAAAACAGTTTTGGAGTGGACAGAAGAATACTGAACCGTTGCCTGAATCTGGCTGCGCAGTGCAAGAAGCTTAAGATTCCCATCACTACTTTTATGATTGCGACGGATCCTTACCTACAAAGGTTCGTGGCTGAATTTACGGAAGTGAACCAGGGGAAAGCATTCTTCGCTACTTTAGACAATCTCGGAGCATTCATCTTCAGAGACTTTGAAAGTGGCAGACAAAAAACCCTCTATTAAACCTAACAGGAAAGAAAAACAAAATGGAAAAACCCAACATAAACACTTTAGGAGCAC
>JACFNA010000293.1 GCA_019455085.1 Chitinophagaceae bacterium | reverse complement strand
AATCCTATTATTGCCAGAAAACGGCCCCATTTTGCAGTCTCTCCCAGATATACTTCAACAGCAGGAGTAATTTGCAGGTCGTTAGATATCAAATCTGATTGCATATTCAAAAAATTAAAAGTAAAAATCGTATTAACAGCTGAAAGTTCATAAGCCTGAACGAATGTATAGCATCTTTTTGAAAATTATTGCCTTACAATCCTAAAACATCATTAGTATGCTCTTGCAAACAACACACGCTTATTGCTGGGCTTGCCCGTGAGGATGCAATTACCAGACTCTTCGGGCTGGTTCAGAGGAATACACCTGATGGTAGCTTTAGTCATTTCTTTTATCTTTTCTTCAGTCTCGACAGTACCATCCCAGTGAGCCGCAAGGAATCCGCCTTTAGTATCCAACAGTTTTTCAAACTCTTCCCATGTATCTACATTGGTAATATGCGCATCTCTGTAATCCTGGGCTTTTTTAAAGATTGCCTGTTGGATATCGTCCAGCAATACTTTTACCGAATTGGCAATTCCATCCAGCGAGATCATTTCTTTCTGTTTAGTGTCTCTGCGGGTAACTTCTGCCGCATTGTTCTCAAGATCGCGGGGCCCGATTGCTATTCTTACCGGCACTCCTTTCATTTCATACTCTGCAAACTTCCATCCGGGACGTTTATTATCATCATCGTCGTATTTGGATGATATCCCCAGTGCTTTCAGATTTTCCCGTATCTCATCAACTTTTGAATTAATCTTCTGCCTGTCTTCCGCAGTTTTATAAACCGGTATTATTACAACCTGAAGTGGTGCAAGCCTGGGTGGCAACACCAGTCCGTCATCGTCGCTGTGTGCCATAATTAATGCACCAATCAACCTGGTACTTACGCCCCAGCTTGTAGCCCAAACGTAATCTAATTGATTGTCTTTATCACTGAATTTCACATCGAATGCCTTTGCGAAATTTTGACCAAGGAAGTGCGAGGTGCCAGACTGAAGTGCTTTACCATCTTGCATGAGCGCCTCAATGGTATAGGTATCGACCGCACCGGCAAACCTTTCATTAGCACTTTTCACACCCTTAATCACCGGCAGCGCCATCCAGTCCTCAGCAAAGGACGCATATACATTAAGCATCTTACGTGTCTCCTCCTCTGCCTCTTTTGCAGAAGCATGGGCCGTATGCCCTTCCTGCCACAGAAATTCAGTGGTGCGAAGGAATAGTCTTGTGCGCATCTCCCACCTCACCACATTTGCCCATTGGTTGATGAGCAGCGGCAGGTCGCGATAACTCTGAATCCAGCTCTTATACGTATTCCAGATAATGGTTTCTGAGGTTGGCCTCACTATCAGTTCCTCTTCCAGCTTTGCATCAGGGTCCACGATAATCCCGTTCCCATCCGGATCATTCTTCAGACGGTAGTGAGTAATTACGGCACACTCTTTGGCAAACCCCTCCACATGGGCCGCTTCCCTGCTTAGAAAACTTTTGGGAATAAAGAGAGGGAAATAAGCATTGGAATGCCCCGTTTCTTTAAACATGGTGTCAAGTTGGCGTTGCATGTTTTCCCAGAGCGCATATCCATAAGGTTTGATGATCATACAACCTCTGACTGCACTGTAATCAGCCAGACCGGCTTTTATTACCAGATCATTGTACCATTGTGAATAATCTTTCTCGCGCGAAGTAATCTCTTTGCTCATATAATTTTACTTTTGGGCCGGAGGCGCAATAAAGCCTGTTACTTTTAGTTTCAAATTGTTAGTACTACTTTAACAGTGCTGTTTGGCCTATGACGGAGTATTGACAAAATTTAGTTTTAAATTTACAGTGGCGCAAAAATAGAATTTCATATTTTATAAACCATAAAACCGTAAAACCATGAAACAGATATACGTTCTTTTAGTAATGGCTTCTTTGCTGTTTGTAGGTTGCAGTTCTTCATACAGAAGCATGCAGACACCCGATGATGTATATTATTCACCTGGCGTATCCGCAGATAATGAAGAATATGTAAATCTTTCCAATCGCAGTGATGGAGACCGGTATTACGACAGGAACGGTGATTATCTGGAAGATTTGGAGATCAGGCGGGCAATAAGAAACCCATTATACAGGCCTTCTATTTCACTGGGATTTAACATTGGTTCACCCTACTATGGCTTTGGCAGCCCATTCTATTCTCCTTTTGGTTCTCATTTTTATACTCCGTTTAGCTACTCATATTCTCCATTTTATGGAGCATTTTATAATCCTTTCTCGCCATTCAGCATGGGATATACAGGATTTTTGGGAAATTCATACGGCTATAATCCTTATGGATATGCAGGCTATTATGGCTATAACCCGATTGTAGCCGGATACTATACAGGGCACTCGTACTATCCGGGTTATAATACAGGTATAGGAATAATCAGAAACAGGGATAACGGCCCCAGAACCGGCAATACAATAAGAATTCAGCCACAAAACAGCACCCCCGGAGTTTCACCACGCACAGGTGCTACCGGAGCCACTATTGCACCGGTACGTACCATGATTTCTTCAGGCAGGAACACAGGTGTCAGAAGCGAAATAAACAACTCCTCAGTCGACAGGAGAAGCAAT
>JACFNA010000025.1:17172-25046 GCA_019455085.1 Chitinophagaceae bacterium | reverse complement strand
TGAAGCCGTTGCAGCCGGTAAATCCGTGGAAAGAACGCCTGCCCTGATAGAATTGAATGAAGGGCTTTTCTTCAGGGTACAGAGCATTGAATATGATCCTTGGGCCTGTAATATAATAGAGTTCCCACTTGCCTGCAAGATCATCGGGTACAACATTGCTTTCTTCGAATTCGGCAACTGCCTGGCCGTTACTGGTGAGCACCAGTTTATTGTCTATAAACTGATATCCGTTTACTTTCTCAAGTGTCTGGAAGAATTTATTTTCCCACTGGTTCACCTCTTCTTCACAAGCCATTTTAGTGCTTCCCAGCGGGCCCAGTTTCAGATCGTTACCACTAGTGGTGAAGCTTCCGAAAAATCTGTTGCATCCGCCGATGCCATTTACCTGTCCCTTCTCATGAAACTCTATTAATATATTGTTGGTTGATTTCAGATTATATATTTCATCATTAAGTGATACAAGATCCCATTTCTGATAAAGGTTATTTAAAGCGTCTTTCACAGCGATTGTTTTTTTTGAACTTGTGCATGCACTTAGAAGAAGTACTGAACAAAGCATGTAGCATACCGATTTCATAATTCAATATTTAATTAATGCGGTAAAGATGGGAAGAATCCTCCTGAAGTTGCAATTCTTTTATTTGTTATGAAATATTTTGCTTTTAGGTGCCTGCAGCTATTTCAGCAAATAATTCTTCACAAACAGGGCGGCTGAGCAATAGTTCTCTTTTGCCGTGCTTCAGCCTCATACTGCCATCGTACTCTTCTTTTTCTATAATATTGAGAATCGTTCCCAATCCAATATTTTTCCGGTTAAGAAATTTCAAAAAATCGTCTTCTGATCGTGCCAGGCCGGTGATTACAACTGATTCACCGGAATTAAAGTCGCATAATGGGTGGCGGACAGCCTGTTTAATGTTTCCTGTTCTGTCCGGAATGGGCGAGCCATGTGGATCGTGTTCGGGGAATCCCAGCATTTCGTCCATCTTCTTGAAAAATACCGGTGAATTGATGTGTTCTATCTGTTCTGCTATATCATGCACTTCCTCCCACCCGAATTTCATTACTTCTACCAGGAACATCTCCGTCAGCCGGTGCTTTCTGATTATCAGCCCTGCTTCTTTTTTCCCTTTTTCTGTGAGGTGAATGGGTTTGTATTTTTCGTATTTGACCAGTCTGTCTGCAGCCAGCTTTTGCATCATACTGGTTACGGTGGGCATCTTAAGTCCCAGTTTTTGTGCAAGCTCGTTGATCGATACATTATCCTTATCGATACTCATCAGATAGAGTGTTTTCAGATAATTCTCTTTAGTATGGGAATGTAGCGACATGGAAAAAAACGATAATTGGGTGTAAAGTAACAAAAATAAAAACTTAGATGCGTCTAATAATATATATTTGCAAATAAAACAATTATCGTGGCTATGCAATCTCATGCTTCTTTAAGTGAAGTACACCAGTCAGTAGTGATTCAGAAGAAAAAGGGGATCAGGCGTGTTCTTGCCTTTCTGGGCCCGGCCTATCTGGTAAGTGTGGGCTATATGGATCCGGGTAACTGGGCTACCGATATCGCCGGAGGGTCAGAGTTTGGTTATAAGTTAATCTGGGTATTGCTGATGTCGAACCTGATGGCTGTTTTACTACAGTCGCTCAGTTCCCGATTAGGAATTGTGGCGGGGATGGATCTGGCACAGGCTAACAGGTCGGTGTATCCGAAATGGGCTAATATTCCGCTTTGGTTTCTGGCAGAAGTGGCTATAGCGGCGTGCGATCTTGCTGAAATTATTGGGATGGCGATTGGGCTGAATCTGGTTTTTGATTTTCCACTGGTCTGGGGCATTTTGATTACTGCATTAGACACTATCCTGTTTTTGTTTTTGCTCCATCGCGGTATCAGGGTGATGGAGTCATTTATTATAGCGCTGGTGGCAATCATAGGGATTTCATTTTTGATTCAGATGGTGATTGTGTCGCCTGATTACGGGGAGGTTGCCAAGGGTTTTATACCGACAAAACTTCATGGGAGTGCACTATATATTTCTATCGGAATTATTGGGGCTACTGTAATGCCTCATAACCTTTATCTGCACTCCTCACTGGTGCAGACGCGCAAATTTGATCAGACGGATACCGGTATCCGCCGTGCCATAAAGTTCAACTTTCTGGATACGGTGATTGCACTTAACCTTGCCTTTTTGGTGAATGCAGCCATTCTTATTCTTGCTGCTGCAGCCTTTTACACGAACGGATACTTTCATATTGCAGAGATACAGGATGCTTCAAAACTGCTGGAAGAGTTATTTGGGAAAGCGGCGCCACTATTTTTCGGGATTGCATTAATTGCTGCAGGACAGAGTTCTACCGTTACCGGTACATTGGCAGGGCAGATAGTGATGGAAGGCTATTTACATCTGAGAATCCAGCCGTGGCTGCGCAGATTGATTACACGAGTGGTAGCTATTGTGCCTGCAGTATTGACTGTGGTTTATTTTGGAGAAAATGCATTGGGCAACCTGCTGATTCTAAGTCAGGTGATTCTGAGCCTCCAACTTGCATTTGCAGTAATTCCGTTGATTTATTTTAACAGCGACAAAAAGATAATGGGGAAATTTGTGATAGGCCCCTGGGTGAAATTGATGTCATGGATTTGTGCTATTGTGATAGTATATCTGAACATAAGGCTGGCAGTTCAGGAATTTGAGGGGTGGGTGACAGGAAATGCAGTGCCGCCGGTAGTGTTGTATGGATTGATATTTCCTGCCGGAATATTCATTTTGTTTCTGCTGATTTATATTATGATACATCCACTTATTACTCCGGGAAAGAAAACAGTGCCTGGTATCCCGCACGGCCTTGCAGAGTCTTTTGTGGCCGAGGCTGTGAATCCGTACAGAAATATCGGAGTGGCAGTTGATTTTTCAGGAAAGGATGAGGCGATCATTCGGAGTGCGATCAGGCAGGGGGGCGCTGAGGCGCGATATACTCTGATACATGTAGTAGAGAGTGCAGCCGCAAGATATCTGAACAGAAACGCTTATGATACGGAGACCAAGGTGGATACAGAGAATCTTCAGAAGTATGCGGAGTCGCTCAAAGAGGTAGGGTTTATGGTACAGACGAGGATAGGCTTTGGAAATCCTGCAACCGAACTGGTGAAGATAGTTAAGGACGAGAAGTTTGACCTTATGGTAATGGGCTCACATGGGCATAGAGGTCTCAAGGATCTGATATTTGGATCTGCCTCCGGCAAACTTAGACACAGGATTGATATTCCATTGCTGATCGTGAAGTGATACGATATTTCCGGTTATAGGAGTAGGTCTATAGACTTTGCGATATGATTAACCACCTCAAAAGAAATAACTTTGCACAACTAAAGTATATGATGTTTAATTATGGATTTATATAAGTTGAAGGTTATTATAACCAGTACCCGTGAACAGAGAGGCGGTATTTCGGTGGCAAACTGGTTTGTAGAAAGAGTAAAGAAATATGAGGGGTTTGAGACTGAAGTGCTGGACCTCATGGAGATTAACCTGCCAATGGTGCATGAGCCGAACCATCCTAAACTGGGGAAGTACATGTATGATCATACTAAGGAGTGGAGCAGAAAAATAGATGAAGCAGACGCATTTATTTTTATTATGCCTGAATACAATTATGGGATGCCCCCTGCCATGCTGAATGCCATAGACTATCTGATGCGGGAATGGATGTATAAACCGGCAGGCCTGGTGAGCTATGGCGGTATTTCGGGAGGCTTGCGCAGTGCACAAATGAGCAAGCAGGTGTTAACCACGGTGAAGGTGATGCCCATGAGTGAAGGTGTGGCGATTCCGTTTTTCACAAAGTATATCAATGAAGACGGAGTTTTTGAACCGATAGAATCTGTTTTAAACTCTTATCAGATATTGATGGACGAACTAATGAGGTGGACGAAGGGGCTTCATTATTTGAGAAATCATTTTTTAGATCAGAAATGAAATTATTCATTAAAAATATGGTCTGTCCGCGATGTGTGATGAGTGTGGAGCAGTTGCTTACAGCATCGGGGGTGGAGTATCATTCTGTGAGGCTCGGAGAAGTGGACACCGTACAGGAACTGGACAAAGCGAAATTGGAAGAGATAGATCGGGCGTTACGGAAGATAGGTTTTGAATTACTGGAAGATCCTGCTGCAAAGATGATAGAGAAGGTAAAGAGCCTCCTCATAAAGGTAGTGCAGAAGGGAGTGGATGATCATTTCAGCATTCAGAAATATCTGAAGGATTACATTTTTAAAGATTACTCTACGATAAGCAAAATATTTTCGCAGGTAGAGGGAGTTACCATTGAGCACTACTTTATTCTTCAGAAGATTGAAAAGTCGAAAGAACTGCTGGTGTATAATGAAATGGCATTAGGCAGTATCGCGGCCTTCCTTGGATATAGCAGCAGTCAGCATTTATCGGCACAATTTAAGCAGATCACGGGCATGACACCTACTCAGTTTAAGTCGATGGGGCATGGGTTGAGAAAGGCAATCGACAAAGTATGAAAACACTCCGGTTGAGGGTACATATATCAAATCGAGGAGAGCCGGCCGTTTACAAAGAATCTCTATGGACGGGGTCGTAGTAGCCCAGTGCAAATTCATTCTTAGTAAGCCTTCTATATCTTTAGTCTGAGTTTTATTTTCTCAAGCAACCCTGTTATCATTACGATGACAAGCGCAAAGAGGAGCGATTTTATTATGCCTATACTGCCCGTTCGGAGCGCCTCAGGGAGGCGCAATTTCAGAAGAGAGATAAAAATCGCCAGGTGAAAATAGGGTAACAGGTAACAGGTAAGCGTACTCGTGCCCGCAGGCCTGATGATTTTGAACCAGTTCTCTTTTCCCTTTCTGTCCATTAAAAAAATGAGAATCAGGAAGGTCAGGATGCTGATAGCTGTACAAATCATGGTCCACGAGGGGGTTGCCCTGATTTTTGAAATTCCCCATAAAGGGCGTGTGCCAAAACCAAATGCAAACAATGCGACGGCAAGGATCACAAATGCTCCGGCTAGCAATTGTGGTTTGTGTACCCATTTGCGATATAATAATGAAATAAGCACTCCTGCCATGGTAATAGATGCATTGGAAGCGTTCCCCAGTCCCAGTCGTGCGACTGCGTTTCGCACGGGTTCAAGAAAGGTGGGCCATCCTGAAAGTACGGAGGAATTAAAGAAAAGGAAGAAAAGAAAGGCTATAACTGGTATGATGATTCTGTCCTGTGCCCATAACAAGATGGTAGCGCAGGAAAGATAGGCCCATCCAATCAATCCGAGAATTCCCCACCAATGCGGTTGCATCCATATTTCTTTGCCATTGCTTTCTCCCTTATATAGGATAGCCATTGCCACGAGGAGTAAGATTCCAATTCCCTGAAATACTTTTTTATTGCGTTTTTCTTTTGAATAGTCCAGCCATATCAAAAAGAACGCACTCGTAACGATGATGATCCAGATACCCTTTGGCAACAGTGCTTTGGAACTGTAAGTCTCCATATTCATCTGAAAAAAACCCATGATAATCAGCGCCAGTGAACGTGACACGATATGGGTAAATTGTGCTGATTTGGTGGCGCCTTTCATCTGCCGGCTGGATTGGGCAAAGGGTAGAGAGAGACCCACAAGAAAGAGAAATGACGGGAAGATTATATCTGAGAATCCCATTGCATCAGCATCTGCCGGCGCGTGTTCCAGCCATGCAGGTACGCCAATATCTGTCCACAGATCATTTACAAACACCATCAGAAACATGGTAAGTGCTCTTAAGACATCAATGGAGGCTATCCGGCCTTTGAGTGGTGAAGTGGTATGAAGCATTAGTGATGGTAATTAAAACTGGTTATTAAGTCTTGTGTAATTTAGTCAAGGTTAAGGTGTTCTTGCAGGATTTGTTGGCAATACCATTCCTGTCGGGGCAGGTGAAACGGGCCTTTGAACAGATTGCCTTTTGCAGTTTGAGCAATGCTGCCATCGCGGTGAAGGTAGCCGAACCATTCTCCGTTTACTTTATCATGGAAGTGTTTATAGGAGTAGTTGTGGACGAGTTGGTGCCATCGGGCATACTTTTCATTTCCGGTCATAAGCCAGGCAAGTAGTGTAGCAATGATAGTTTCATTATGTGGCCACCAGAATTTCATATCCTGCCAATACTCCTGCACCGGCCTGTGATACACATCACGGAAGTATAAGATGCCGCCGTACTCATTGTCCCATCCACGCTCCCACATATAGTCGAGCATTCGGCAACCAAGGTTTATGAGATGAGGATCATTGTTTCTGTATTTTGCTTCATGAAGAATGAACCATGCCCCTTCGATAGCGTGTCCGGGATTGAGTGTGCGGCCGTCGATGTGGTGGATAATGCTTCCGTCAGGTGCTACCTGTTCCATCACACAACGGATATCATCTTTTACGAAGTCTTTCTCAATATCCGATATCCATTCTGAGATGTATTCGTCGCATCGGGGGTCGCCTATGGTGTCTCTGAGTTGTTGTGCAGTGTTGAGCATTATCATGGGTACACCGATTCCTTTGGCGGGGCGGGTGTCAAAATATTTTGGCTGGAGTTTTTTCTTTCCTGTGGCATAGTCAATACATTTTCCGAAAATATTGCGTGCATTGTCAGCAGCCTGAGGATCGCCCGAAGCTTTTGCATAGGCAGCCGCTGCAATCACGTAAAATGTTTCTGAAAAGAAGTAACGTCGTTTGCGAATCGGCTTTCCTTCTCTTGTGACATGGAAAAACATCTGGCCGTCGGTATCAAAGCAATGACGGTTAAGAAATTCGTAGCCTGATCGGGCGGCATCAAGCCATTCCTCTCTCTTTTCAACTGTATTGTAAAGTGTCGCTAATAGCCAGGTGGCGCGGCCTTGTATCCATACTGCTTTATCGTCATCTATCAGTGATCCGTCAGCATCACGCATCAGAAGAAAACCTCCATATTCTTTATCGACTGATCCGGGAAACCAGAAAGGGATGGTGTCATTGAGTAGTTGATCTTTGTAGAAGCGATAGAGTTTTTGTAAGTCAGATTGCGAGTAAGCCATTTCTTTGATGTTATGTTCCTGATAAAAATGTGTGCGTTATTGCATATCCTGCACTTTTGGTTTTAGAGTTGTGATTTGGATGAGCAGCGCCACCAAGACTATGGCGCCAAGAATCGCAAACCCAAATCCCAGATTGCCGCTGTCTTTGAATTTGCCCAATACCTGGGTTACTGCAGCGCCTGCAAACACACCCACCATATTCATAAATCCGTAAGCAGTGGCCCTTAGATGCGAAGGAACAAACTGGCAAAGTATCGGCATGTTGTTGGCATCGAACATGCCATACCCAATTCCGAAGAAGAGCGCTGCCCCTATAACCCCCACAAATCCGTGGGCATAGCCTAAAAGAAGTAGCGCAGGTATGGTCATCGATAATCCGATTGCACCTGTATAAACCCGCCCTCGGATATTCTTCTGTACCCAACGGTCGCTGATGGGGCCTCCGATAAACACCGCACCGATAAATGATGCAGCCGAAAGTGTGAAAGTGGAAATTGGGCCTGCTTTCGCCATGGGTATTCCCAGGCTGTCAGCAAAGAGCGTAGGAAGCCAGTTCTTTGTAGCCCAGCCGGGCAGGCTGGGTGCGGCAAAGTAAAGAAGTATGACCCAAAAGGCAATGTTTGAAAATAAGAGCCCCAATCCCTTTAATAATGGAGTACTGTTGACTTTTGTTGATAGGGCGGCATTAGGTTGCAATGATTTTTTAGGACGCTTATCGTGCAGTAAGAAAATAAGTATGAGGGAATACACAATTCCTATAATGCCAAACCAATGAAAAGTAGTGTGCCAGGTAAATTT
>JACFNA010000025.1:0-17162 GCA_019455085.1 Chitinophagaceae bacterium | reverse complement strand
ATCCTCCCAAAGCCTGGCCAAGGTATAACCCCGTCATGTGGATGCCTATAGCAAGCGAACGGGTTTTGCCGGTATGGTAATCTGCAATCATGGCTAACCCTGCAGGAATATACAACGCTTCGCTGACACCCATAAAACCTCTCAACCACACAAGTTGATTGAACGTGGTGGCTAATCCCATACCGTAAGTAACTGCAGACCATACAAAGAGGCTTCCTACAATCAGCCATTTACGATTAACCCTGTCTGCTATACTGCCTGCAATCGGGCTCATAAAGCCATAGATATACATGAAGATGGCCATTAGAAAACCAAAGCGCTCTGCTGATTCCAGTTCTTTAATATCTGCCTGCATGGAAAACTGCATAGTGCTGAGCATTTGCCTGTCCATATAGTTGAGCAGCGCCACTACGGCGAGTAAGCCAACGACGACCCAGGCATAAGAATGGGAATCTTTTTTCATCGATTATTTTTGATTTATGGTTGCCATAAGAATGTAAGGCGTCCTGACACCGGCCCGGATTTCGCCTGAAGGAATTATGATTTCGTTTTGATGAAGCATGGCAGTGGTAGTTACCGGGGTGAGGAAAGGGATAGTGCCCACATTCGTCCACTTTTGCGTTTGCTTATCAAACATGAGGATAGCATTGCTAAAACCCGGATGCGATTCCTGCAGCTGATTTTTTTGTGCTGTAAGGGCTGCTTTCCTGGAGGTATCAGGTTCATTTTTTATTTGTTGAATCAACAATTCAGTTTCATGGAATGTGGTGCCCTTATCTCCTCCCAGGAGGAGGATACGATCTTTGTCGAGGCTCACACCGGTTCCTGCTGACAGGGCGTATGGGAGAGCCGGTTTCTCACTCCAGCGATTGTCATTTATGTTGTATGCATACACAGTGCTATAAAGTTCACTGATGCCGTCGCTTTGCTGGCATCTTCCACCTATTAGGTATATCTCCTGATCCAGCGCAGCCATCACAAAATTTGTTAAGGGTCTTGGCAATGATGCAAGTTCTTCCCATTGAGAAGTTTCGTTGCTGAGGTCCAGAGAGAAAAGTTTGCTTGAAACTGAATCTGTACTGGCACCTCCGGCTACATAAACTTTGTCATTTACGAGGACAGCGTTATGGTTTGCAAGGGCAATAGGCAGGTTCGCCAATGGGGTAGTAACCAAATATCCTCTTTGTGGCTGATAGCGGATAATGAAAACTCCTGAGGATAAACCGTTCGCATTTTCGCCTCCTATACAGAGAACCCCCTGGTCTGTACTCACTGACGCTCCATAGGCCAGGGCGACAGGTAATTGAAAATTATCTTTATAAGTGAGGCTCCCGTTTGCAAACTGAAATATATAAATCTCGTCCTGATATACTTTAGTCCCACCCTGCCAGGGTAGTTTTTCAGGAAAGTTGGCGCCTCCGGCTACAATTAGGAAGTCATCTGTGATGCCTGCAAACGCACCGGCGACACCAGGTTGAATGATCTTTCCTTTTGCAGGCGGAAGGCTTACTGAGTCAGACCACCGGAGTGGAAGGTCGGCTGACTGCTGACAAGAAATTAACATGATGAGAGGGAACAGGCACATGAAGTAGTAATTTCTTTTCATTTGGGAGACCAGTTGGTACTTATTTTTGCGAGCAGAAGTTTTTGAATCCCAGTATCTCAGTGTCCGTTCTGAATCTGTCAAAATCTTTATCACTCATATTCTTCACAGGCAAACGGAATTTGCCGCAGTCGATTCCCACAAGTTTCATATACGCTTTTCCAGTAGCGATGCCTCCGTATTTGCCAAGTAGTGAAATCATATCTATGGATGTCTGCTGAAGGGCCTGTGCTTTTTCCAGATCATTACGTTCAAATGCTTCTGTCATTTCGTTGTATAACGGTGCTGCATAATTGTAAGTGCTTCCCACGGCGCCTTTTGAGCCCAGCGACAATGCAGCCAGCATATTTTCATCGCGTCCCCAAAGCATGTCGTATTTGCCATTTTGAAATCTCAGGCACGAGAGAAAATCCATAAAGTCTTCGTGTGTATATTTTATTCCCGCGAAGTTGGGAATAGCGCCATCCACTTCGTGAAGTAAATTAATCATGGGGATGTGGCACCCATTCAGTACGGGAATATGGTAATAATAGAACGGCATTTCAGGTACCGCGTCAGCAATTTCCTTGCAACAGGATGCCAGCATTTTTGCATCAGCCGGTTTGAAGTAGAAGGGAGATGTAAAGGATACAGCGAAGAGTCCAATCTCTTGTGCATATTTCGCCAGCTCGATGCAGTCTCCAATACAGGTGCCACCGAGCAACAGCATCACGTCGAAATCATGATCGTCATTTGTACAGTCTGCCCATGCCCTGGCAGTGTCTTTTTTCTCCTGCAGTGTCAGCGAAACACCTTCGCCTGTGGATCCACAAATGAATCCTCCGGTTACTTTATTTGATTTGAGAAACCGGTAATACTCCGGAATAAGAGAGAGGTTCAGCGAGCCATCCTCGTGCATTGGAGTAAAGGGCGCTGCAATAAGCCCTTTTAAGTGTGTACTTTTCATTTGGTGCTATGTAATTTTATTTTTCTTTTCTATAAACTGTCTTACCGTTGATCGTGGTCTGTACTACTTTTACGTCTTTAATTTCATCAGGTGGAATGGTGATAAGGTTTTTGTCCAGAATAACGAAGTCTGCATAGAGGCCGGCTTTCAACATGCCCGTTTTATTTTCCTGAAATCCTGCGTACGCATTATTTACGGTATATGCTCTGAGTGCGTCTTCTACTGAAATTTTTTGTTCAGGAAACCAGCCACCGGGATTTTTCCCGTCCAGCGTTTCCCTGGTTACTGCCGCATAGATGCCGAGGATGGGGCTTAGTGGCGCTACTGTCCAGTCTGACCCAAATGTCATACGCACCCCGCCTTTCAGAAATGAATTGAAGGCATACGTTCTTTCCAGCCTGTCTTTGTCTAGTCGCTTATAAGCCCATCGTCCATCGTCAATGGCATGGTAGGGTTGCACGGATGCGATTACATTCAAGGCTGCAAACTTTGCGAAGGCAGAATCGCTTAGGTGTTGTGCATGCTCTACACGAAAGCGCTGGTCTTTTCTTCCCGCAATGCGTTCTGCATCCTGATATACGTTGAGGAGGTAGTCGATTGCCTTATCGCCAATAGCATGTACCATTACCTGTAAACCGGCTGAGTCAGCACTCAGTATCTGATTCCTCAAAAGTGTGGAGTCTGTAACCCATATACCGTTTGAGTTCCTCTTGTCAAGGTATGGCTTGTAGAATAGTGCGGTAGTAGATCCCAGAGATCCATCCACGAAACCTTTTAGCCCGCCCCATCTCAACATATCATCCCCCCTGCCATTTTTTTTGATATAGTCTGCCAGTTTATCCCATGTCCTTAAAGCCACTACAGAGTAGATTCTCATATTCAACTTTCCATTCTTTTCTGCTCTTTGGTAGGTTTCCATATCGATCCATCCGCCATAGCTCCCCATGTCGTGCACCTCAGTAAGCCCGTTAGCGATGGCATGTGCCTGAGCTCTCTGAAACATCTCGTCAAGTTCTGCTTCTGAAGGGTCTGGAATTTTAGCATATACTAAATCCATTGCATCGTCTCTAAGGATTCCTGTGAGTTCACCGGTTCGTGAATTCTTTTCTATTTCGCCTCCGGGTGGAACAGGTGTGTTTTTGTCGATCCCTGCCATTTTCAGTGCTACTGAATTGGCAAGCGCCATGTGGCCGTCGTAACGTGTAACGAAGATGGGATTATTCGGACTGATACTGTCAATCCATTCCTTTGAAGGCAGCCTGCCTCCCCATACTTCATGATCCCAGTCGCCTCCCTGTATCCATCGGTTGTCTTTTACACCGGCCAGATATTCTTTCATTATCCTGATAAAATCATTGGGAGTCTTTGCTTCTCGAAGATTTACTGATTCCAACTGGTATCCTCCACTCAGGAAGTGAGAATGATTATCCATAAATCCGGGTACCACAAGCGCTCCTGAAAGATCCACTACACTGTCATATTTGAGTTCTTTCATATCATATCCTACATACTCGATTTTACCTCCTTTTGTATGCATGATTGTGGCATTGGGTTGTGCACTATCGCCTGTCCATATATAACCATTTTTGTAAAGGATAGCAATATTATCAGCATCTGTAGAATGGCAGGATGAAAGAATACCTAAAGAAACGATAAGTACCAGGAGATGAAAAGGTTTTGTGTGCATAGAATGATTTTTCTGTTTGGTGACAATTGTAGTATCTCAGGGCATCTCAATTTAATCAGATTTCTTAAACTCTGAATCAGCAGGTGATAAAAATGTGAGGAAAGTTGTTTTCGGTTGAAAACAGAGAAGAAAAAAAGTTTCGATTAACTTGCAGGCCTTTATCAAAACGAACTAATTAATTTTTTGCTGAAATAGAGTATGAAAGTGGATATTGAAGACAAAGAATCGCTTACAGTTTATTTACGTGGAATGTCGAGAATCGGACAGGATGAAGAGTGCACACTTCATCTCCTTACCGGAGGAGTATCGAACAAGACAATATTGTTTACGCGCAGGGATGGTGCTCAGTGGGTCATCAAGCAGGCTTTATCGAAGCTGAGAGTGCAGCAGGATTGGTTTTGCGACGAAGAAAGAATAGCTATCGAATATAAAGGCCTCAAGTGGCTTTCCTCGTTTTTGCCTGAAGGTTATGTGCCTGAGCCTGTATTCTTTGATGAAGAGAACCATGTACTTTGTATGACGGCTGTGCCGCAGCCTCACGAAAATCTGAAATCACTTATTCTTAAAGGAGAGGCCACAGAAAGTTATTTTGTACAATTGGGTTATCTGCTCGGAAGGATTTACAGAGCAGGAAAAGAGGATAACACAGCTGTTAATTTATTTGCTGAAAGAAAGTTTTTCAAAGATTTGAGGATTGAGCCTTATTACCAGTTTACAGCTGGACGGATTCCTGAATCAGCCATATTTTTTTCAAAACTAATTGAAGATACGCTAGCAGTAAGGGAGTCGGTAGTGCATGGAGATTATAGCCCGAAGAATGTCCTGATAAGAGATAATCGGGTGGTGCTGTTAGATTATGAGGTGATGCATTTTGGAGATCCCTCTTTTGATGTGGGTTTTTTTATGTGTCAGATGCTGAGCTTTTTGAATCATCTTGACCATACACGTGTGCATCTTGCACAGTGTGCGCAATCGTTTTGGGACAGCTATATTGAATCGAGAGGTGTGGTGGATGCAGAGGATGAATACAGGGCGGTAAGGCACACTTTAGGGTGTTTGCTAGCCAGGGTAAAGGGCAGGTCGCCTGTAGATTTTCTGGATGCCATGCAGCAGGAACGTCAGATAAAGACCGGATTAGAATTAATACATGACCCAGTGAAGCAAATGAGCAAATTCATTGAGGCATTTACATCAAAAATAAATTTATACTGAGCTACATGATTAAGGAATTAAGAGGATTTGAAATTCTGGATAGCAGGGGTCGGCCTACTGTCATGACGAAATGTGTTCTTTCAGATGGCACTATTGGGAGTGCTTCGGTGCCCTCAGGCGCTTCTACCGGCAAGGCAGAGGCGCTCGAGCTTCGTGATGGAGATGCATCCAGATATCGCGGGTTAGGCTGCCTCAAGGCAGTAGCAAATATTAATAATGCGATCCACAGTGCTTTGATTGGAAAAGAGTTTGATAACCAGGAAGCATTTGACAATGCATTAATTGCGCTGGACGGCACAAGCGATAAGCACAGGCTGGGAGCAAATGCAATCCTTGCATGTTCGCTGGCTTATGCCAGAGCCAAAGCGAAGCAGGAAGGAGTGGTACTGTATAAGTATTTTGGCAGGATGACAGGGAATGATGACTTTCAGTTGCCCCGTCCTACAATCAATCTCTTCAGTGGAGGGAAGCATGCCGGAGGGCAGATACCGGTGCAGGATTTATTGCTGGTGCCGGTTGCGGCAAAGACAATGGATGAGGCATTGGAGCAGGTGCATTCAGTTTATCTGAGTGCTTCGGAACTAATCCATGAAAAGTATGGAATGCGTGCGTTGAAGGCTGATGAAGGCGGGCTAGCCCCTTCATTCAGGAATATAGATGAGATGTTTGAAGATGCGATGAAAGCTATCGAACGAGCAGGGCTACAACCCGGCAAACAGATGGCGATGGCATTAGACGTGGCTTCAAGCCATTTCTATAAGGAAGGGAAATATGATTTGGGTACAGAGATAAGAGACAGCCTGGGAATGATAGAGCTGATCCGGTCATGGGTAGATGCCTATCCAATATTGAGTGTGGAAGATGGATTGGCAGAAAATGATTGGGAGTTCTGGCCACATTTGAAGCATACACTTCAGGACAAATGCCTGGTATTAGGTGACGATCTGCTGTGTACGCAGGTAGCGCGAATAAACCGGGCTGTAGAGGAGGATGCGGCAAATGCGTTGCTGTTGAAGGTGAACCAGTGTGGCAGTCTTGCAGAAGCAGCTGCTGCTCTCAGGGCCGCAAGAAATGCAGGATGGCAGGTGACTGTGAGTGCCCGCAGCGGGGAGACAGAAGACAACTGGCTGGCAGATCTGGCGACAGGGTGGGATGGCAACCAGATTAAAATTGGTTCTATCGCACAATCTGACCGGCTTGCTAAATATAACCGTATGCTGGAATTGGAGCAGGGCGATAAATTGAAAATCAGAGACTGGATTTATCCTGGCAATTAATACTCTCTGCCTGAACAACGGTCAGCTAATTTCCAATTGATATTTATTCCGGTATCGGAGCGGACTCATTTTCATCCTCGATGAAAAGATTTTATAAAAGTGAGATACATCGCCGAAGCCGCTTTCGAAACAGATATCTGTAATCGACTTATCAGTTTCGATGAGTTGCTGAATCGCATAATCAATTCTCAGGTTGATCACCGTTTCCATAAGTGTTTCTCTGGTGATGTTCTTGTAGTATTTGCAAAAGGCATTAGGGGTCATGCCAACTATTTGTGCGGCTTTTTTTAGCGAAATATTTTCCTGAAAGTTCTCAATGATGTAGGCATTCACCTTATTGAGCCTTTCCCGGTTATGTGCAGATTGTGAATGGGCAAAGTCGTTTCGGTTTAACAGCGTAAACTGTCTGGTATTGGAGAGAGATTTTAATATTCTGAGCAGTATCAGCAATCTTTTGAATTTGTCTTTCTCAATGAAGATAGATTGTATATCTTCTTTCATTGCACCGGCTATCTTTTCTGAGAATTGAATACCGTTATTGCTCCTCCTGAGCAGGTTGCTAATAGAGTTAAATTCAGGGATCTGGTTGTTCATAAATGGAGCAAACTGCTCAGGAGTAAACTGTATAACTACAGAACCGGCTTTTATTTTTTCTGAAGCAGCGAGTTTCCAGCAGTGAGGCAGGTTTGATCCTATCAGTACCAGATCGTTTTCCCTGAAAGAGCTCATGTTATTTCCCACAAACCTCTTGCCTCTTCCCTCAAGTATGTAAGTCAACTCAAATTCAGGATGGAAATGAAAGGGTGCCTGGAACCCTTTCCTGTCAAATTTCCTGATGAGAAAAGAGGATTCTCTGGACGAAAGGATGATTTCTTCAGTAGCCTTCTGCATAATTCTTTTTATATGTTATTACAAAATAACAAAAGTTGTGTATTTGTGGATAATATATGCAAATATTAAGACAATATATTCTCTCCCTGTGAGGGATTAGGGATATAACTTTAACCTGAATAACGGGCAGGGACGGTAAATGGTCTGGCCTGAAAAAGGTAATTTTAAGGAGTGATTCTAAATCTATGATATGTCAGAAAAAAAATTAAGAAGCGCCGATTGGTTTGGCCGCAAAGGGAAGGATGGATTTATCTATCGGGCCTGGATGAAAAACCAGGGAAATCCTGATTATGAATTCAATGGGAAACCGGTAATCGGTATTTGCAATACGTGGAGCGAGCTGACGCCCTGCAACGGACATCTTCGTGAAATAGCAGAACGAGTGAAGTGGGGAGTACTGGAGGCAGGAGGGTTTCCTGTGGAGTTTCCGGTGATGTCTTTGGGCGAAACATTGATGAAGCCTACTGCCATGCTATATCGCAATCTTGCTAGTATGGATACGGAAGAGTCTATCCGCGCAAACCCGCTGGATGGTGTGGTGTTGCTTTGCGGGTGCGACAAGACTACTCCTTCTTTAGTGATGGGAGCTTGCAGTGTGAACCTGCCGACGCTGGTGATATCAGGCGGTGCCATGCTCACGGGAAGATACAGGGGGAAGAGTATTGCCACGAGTGATGCCTGGAATTATTTTGACGACTGGAAAGAGGGCAGAATTACAGAACAGGAGTTGAGGAATATTGAGGGAAGCATGTGTCGAAGCTGTGGGCACTGTGCCTCTATGGGTACTGCCTCGTCGATGGCCAGCATGGTAGAGTCACTGGGTTTGTCGCTTCCCGGAAATGCTGCAATACCTGCGGCAGATGCCAGGCGTAAGACATTTGCCCAGCTTTCAGGGAAAAGGATTGTGGAGATGGTGAGAGAAGACCTGAAACTATCTGATGTGCTTACACGTGAAGCATTCGAAAACGCAATTATGGTTAATGCCGCTATCGGAGGCTCAACCAACTTTGTGGTGCATTTACTGGCCATTGCCGGCAGAGTGGGGGTGCCGCTGGCATTGGAAGACTTTGATCGGTTATCCGCGCAGATTCCGCTGATTGTAAATCTGGAACCCTCGGGAAAGTATTTTATGGAAGACCTGTTTTATGCGGGTGGCTTGCCGGCGGTGATGAAGGAGTTGGATAAATTCCTGCACCACGATGCTATTACAGTGAACGGTAAGACGGTTAAAGAGAATTATACATCTGCAGAAAACTTTGACAAAGATGTAATTGCCACCGTATCCAATCCTTTTAATGAAGATTCAGGCCTTGCGGTTTTGCATGGAAATATTTGCCCGGGTGGGGCTATCATAAAACCCTCAGCTGCGAGCCCTAAACTGATGAGCCATACAGGCAAGGCAGTAGTATTTGAAAATATTGAAGACTATAAAGCCAGGATAGATGATGGAAACCTTGAAGTGGACGAAACAAGCATTCTGGTATTAAAAAACGTAGGGCCAAAAGGATATCCCGGGATGCCTGAAGTAGGTAATATGTCGCTTCCGAAAAAGCTGATGGATAAAGGTGTGAAGGATATGGTTCGGATTTCAGATGGCCGGATGAGTGGTACAGCCTTTGGTACTGTGGTATTGCACGTATCGCCTGAAGCCGCAGTAGGAGGAAACTTTGCTGTAATCCGCAATGGAGATATAATAACACTGGATGTGCCCAATCGCACATTGACACTTAATGTAAGTGACGAAGAACTTGAAACGCGGAAGAAAAACTATATACCCACACTCCCGGATATCCCGAGAGGATATACCAACCTGTATATTAACCACGTATTACAGGCAAATGAAGGTGCGGATTTGGATTTTCTGAGAGGGTGTTCAGGAAGTGAGATTACGAGAGATTCACATTAAAACTTTAAAGAAGCAAAAGAGTATTTATGTCGTTTAAAGATAAAGTAGCTATTGTAACAGGCGCCGGGTCAGGGATTGGATTTGAGATTTGCAAAAGCCTTGCTTCAGAAGGGGCACGCGTGATTCTTAATGATATTGATCCTCAGCTTGCCGGCAATGCCGCGGCAGAGATTAGTGAGGTTACCTCAGGTAACTGTGTGGCATATTCGGGCGATTCGGGTGATGTGTCGTGTGTGCAACAGATGGTAGCAAAGGTTGTAGAAGATTATGGGAGACTGGATATCGCCATTGCCAATGCTGGAATTACGTTGTATGGCGATTTTCTGAGTTATCCTCAGGAACGTTTTTTCAGATTGTTGCAGGTGAATCTGGGAGGCTCATTTTTTCTGGCTCAGGCTTCCGCTAACCAGATGAAGAATCAGAAAGAGGGAGGCAAACTGCTTTTCACTTCATCGGTTACCGGCCATCAGGCACATAAGAATCTGGTAGTATATGGCATGAGCAAGGCAGCGCTTGAGATGCTGGCAAAGGGGCTGGTGGTAGAATTGTCAGCCCATAAGATTAATGTCAATGCAATAGCACCGGGGCCTACCCTGACAGAGCGCACGCTGCGTGAAGATCCGGATTATGAACAGATATGGTCGAGGCTGACACCTATTGGCAGACCGGCGACTGTGCAGGATATTGCGGAGGCAGCGCTGTTTCTGGTGTCAGACAAGGCGCGTTATATCACAGGTCAGACATTAGTGGTGGATGGCGGCTGGTCGAGTGTGAGCCCCTCGCCGTATGATAAATAATTTCTCAGGTTAGTCAGATCGATGCACATGAAAGAAAATGCAGGAAGTTTTAATGCAGAAAAGGTAGGCAGGCATCGTTGTCTGCTCGGTGAGGGTCCGGTGTGGGACGAGGCACACCATGCCATCCATTGGATCGATGTGCTTAGGGGAGATATCCATGAGTATTCTTTTATCACAGGTGTAGAGAAAACGATTTCAGTAGGTGAGATGGTGGGTTCCATCGCTTTCTGTACTGACGGGAATTTTATTGCGGGGCTTGAAAAAGGGATTCATTTTATAGAAAGAGGATCGGGAAGCAAAAAGCACATCGCTTCTCCTGAAAGCCATCTGGCTGATAACCGTTCCAATGATGGGAAGGTAGATCCTGCGGGGCGATTCTGGCTGGGTACAATGTCTAAGACTGAGGCGGCGCATGCAGGCGCTCTTTATATGGTGGATAAGAATTTGAAGGTGATGCAAAAAGTTTCGGGCACTACTATTTCGAATGGGATGGCGTGGAGCCCTGATAAAAAGCAGTTTTATTTTATTGATTCCACCACACGGGGAGTGGATGCTTTCGACTATGAAGATGCTACAGGTGAGATCAGCAACAGGCGACTGGCAATTTCTTTCTCAGAAGCAGATGGATTTCCCGACGGGATGACAATAGATTCCGAGGGGATGCTGTGGATAGCACAATGGGATGGATGGCAGGTATCGAGATGGAATCCTGTTACAGGAAAAAAATTATTGTCGGTGAGCCTGCCTGTGTCACGGCCCACCTGCTGTATTTTCGGAGGTGAACAATTAAGTGACCTGTTCATCACGACTGCAAGTACAGGGCTTTCTCCGGAAGAGATGGAGCAGCAGCCCGAGGCAGGAGCGCTTTTTGTAATCCCTAATACCGGGTTCAGAGGACTTCCGGCCAATAAATTTGAAGTGTAGAAATATGAAAAGACTATTCAGCATTATTGTTTTGTTTTCTTTTTTTCAGTCAGCTGCCCAGCTAAAACCATCTGACAGTATCAGGCTGGAGAATCTGTTGAAACAGATGACACTGGAAGAAAAGATTGGCCAGATGAATATGTACACCGGAAATATTTTTGGTGATGATCCTGTATTTACTGCTGATTTTAAGTATGAAGATTTAAAGAATGGCAGGGTAGGAGCCGTGTTGAATGTCAATGGAATTAAGAATACCAGGCTGCTTCAGGAAATGGCGCTGCAGTCGCGCCTGAAGATTCCATTGCTTTTTGGAAACGATGTGTTGCATGGTTTGCATTTACTCTTCCCGATTCCCCTGGCAGAGGCAGCGAGTTGGGATATTGACCTGATGGAAAAGACAGCCAGAATTGCCGCCATTGAGTCATCGGCTCGAGGCAATAACTGGTTTTTTCAACCCATGGTAGATATTACCCACGATCCTCGCTGGGGCCGGGTGATGGAAGGTGCAGGAGAAGATCCTTATTTAGGTTCACTCATTGCTGCCGCCAGAGTAAAAGGATATCAGGGGGATAAACCTGGGGATACAAATTCGGTGATGGCGACTGCCAAACATTTTGCAGCTTATGGTGCGGCTATTGGCGGGCGTGATTACAACACTGTGGACATGAGTAATCAGGAACTGTGGAATGTCTATCTGCCACCTTTTAAGGCTGCAGCAGAAGCAGGGGCTTCGTCGTTTATGAATTCCTTTAATACACTTAATGGTGTGCCCACAACTGCCAGCAGCTATCTTCAGCGCGATATACTCAAAGGAGCGTGGGGATTCAAAGGGTTTGTAGTGAGCGATTGGGGATCGGTAGGGGATATGATTGCACATGGATATGTGAAAGATGCCTCAGGCGCGGCATTAGCAGCTGTTACTGCCGGAGTGGATATGGACATGGAAGATCAGATTTATAAGAATCAACTACCCGGGTTGGTAGCCGATGGGAAGGTGCCTGTAGAATTAATTGATGATGCCGTAAGGAGAATCCTCAGCAAGAAATTTGAACTAGGATTGTTTGATGATCCTTTCAAATTCATTAAAGAGGAGCGTTGGCAGAAGGCCATAAATAATCCGGCACATATTGCGACAGCCAGAGAGATGGCAGGAAAAAGTATTGTATTGTTGAAAAATGATGTACCCAAAGGGAAAACATCGCCGTTGCTACCACTTTCCAAAAATGTGAAGACGATAGCATTGATAGGGCCGCATATCATGTCGGTCAGGGAGAACCTGGGTTTCTGGAGTCCGTGGTGGCCTGATGATTCGGCGCGAATTATTACACAGTATCAGGGAATAAAGAGTAAGGTGAGCAGGGGCACCACACTGCTATATGCGAAGGGATGTGAAGTGAGTGATACTTCTACCGCCGGTTTTGCTGAAGCCGTAAAAATTGCCCGGCAGGCAGATGTGGTGATTATGAGTATGGGTGAGCAGTATGATATGAGTGGTGAATCCAGAAGCCGGTCTGACATTACATTTCCGGGTGTGCAGGAAGCGCTGATAAAAGCCATTTATGCTACCGGAACTCCCATTGTGATGCTGGTGAATGCCGGCAGGCCATTGGTATTCGATTGGGCTGCGGATCATGTGCCGGCTATTCTTTATACCTGGTGGTTAGGCACCACAGCAGGGGGCGCCATTGGAGATGTATTGTTTGGAGATTATAATCCTTCGGGAAAATTACCGATTACCTTTCCGAGAAGTGTCGGGCAAATCCCCATTTTCTACAATCATCTCAGTACCGGTAAGCCCCCGAAGAATGACAGTGTAGCCTACTACCGTACGGGATACATTGACCTGATGCAAAACCCGAAATTTGCATTCGGCCACGGATTGAGTTATACATCTTTTGAATACAGCAGCCTGAAGATGAGCGACTCAGTAATAAAAGGTGGCGAGTCAGTTCGTGTGAGCCTTTCTGTTACCAATACAGGAAAGGTGAGCGGTGAGGAGACAGTGCAGTTGTATCTGAGAGACAGGGTAGCCTCCATAGTGCGGCCCGTGAAGGAGTTGAAAGATTTTAAGAAGATTGTACTGAAGCCCGGAGAGGCGCAGACAGTTACATTTGTGATTACTCCTGACAAACTGGCTTTCTACAATGAGCAGGGGAGGCTGATAACCGAACCGGGTGAGTTTGACATAATGATTGGGTCTGCATCCGATGATATCCGGCTGAATGGAAAATTTGAATTAGAAGGGTAACGAGGATTTTTAATGGAGGAAAAATTCCTCAGGAAAAGCAAATTGATAACAATAAATAATAAACAAGAAAATGTTTGACTTAAAAAACAAGGCAGCTATTGTTACCGGCTCGGGCAGCGGTATCGGAAGGGCTACGGCAATCACACTGGCGGGGGCAGGCGCACTGGTATATGTGGCAGATATTAATTCGGATAATGCCGGAGAAGTGGTGAATGAGATCAAGAGTAAAGGCGGTAATGCTGAGGCGTTGGTATGTGATGTTACGGATCAGGCAGATGTGAGGCAGAAGTACGGTACTGTAGAAAGGCTCGATATTCTGGTGAACTGTGCAGGTATCTCTCAGGTGGGTACTGCTACTTCTACTTCAGAAGCCGATTTTGACAAGGTGTTTAAAGTAAATGTGAAAGGTGTGTATAACAGTCTGCATGTGGCTATACCAATAATGAAGAAGACCGGCGGGGTGATTATCAATATCTGCTCTGCTGCTAATCGTGTAGGCATCCCTGACAGGTTTGCCTATTCCATGACAAAAGGTGCGGTAGATTCTATGACACTTTCTGTGGCTAAGGATTATATCAAAGATGGTATCCGCTGCAATTCTATTTCGCCGGCACGGGTGCATACGCCTTTTGTGGATGGCTTCCTGAAGAGAGATTATCCCGGCAGGGAAGCGGAAATGTTTAAGAAACTGGAAGCCACACAGCCCATTGGCAGAATGGCCAAGCCTGAAGAAATTGCAGCGCTGATATTATATCTGTCATCTGATGAAGCTTCTTTTATTACAGGTACGGATTATCCGATAGATGGTGGATTCATCAAACTCAATAATTAAAAATAGAATATAATGAAACTGATACGGTATAGAGAAAACGGGAAAGTAAAGCCGGGGGTAATACACAACGGAAAATATTTAAGTGTGGCAGATGTCATCAAAGATTTTGATGAATCGTTTTTTGGCAATGATGGTTTGGCTGATCTGGAAAACCTGCTGAAAGAAAGAGCCGATAGCCTTCCTGTGCTTTCAGGAGATATTTCACTCGACTCACCGGTGGCGAGGCCATCTAAATTAGTGTGTATCGGACTTAATTATGTGGATCATGCGTTGGAGACAAACGCCACCCCTCCAACCGAGCCTGTTATTTTTATGAAGTCGACCACGGCGATCATTGGCCCGAATGATAATGTGGTAATACCTCGCAATTCGCTTAAGACAGATTGGGAGGTAGAACTTTCTCTAGTCGTAGGAAAAAAAGCAACCTATGTGGATGAAGCGCATGCAATGGATTATGTAGCAGGATATGTGTTACACAATGATTACAGCGAACGTGAATTTCAGGTAGAGCGTGGAGGCCAATGGACAAAAGGGAAGGGGTGTGATACCTTTGCGCCGCTTGGCCCCTGGATGGCTACCAAAGACGAGATAGCAGATGTGGGGAATCTGCGCCTGTGGCTGAAAGTGAATGGTAAGATGATGCAGGATGGTAATACAGCTAATCTGATTTTTAAGATTCCGTTTTTGATTTCATATACGAGCCAGTTTATGACCCTGCTTCCCGGTGATATAATATCTACAGGCACTCCTGCCGGAGTAGCCTTTGGTATGAAAGATCAGCCTTACCTTCGGCATGGCGATGTGGTGGAACTGGGAATTGACGGACTGGGAGAAAGCAGGCAACGGCTGGTTTCTTATGAGTCGACGCTGAAATAATATACCATCATCGTCGAGCGGTTAGATGGTTCAAATTTGGGCTGGAGCCCAAATTAGCAGCAGTACAGGAATAAAAAGCGATAATGAAGGCTACATGAAGATAGATAATAAGATAGTCTGGATTACCGGTGCTTCCAATGGGATAGGGAGACAGTTGGCCATTGATTTTGCCAGGCGCAATTGCCGGTTGATTCTTTCTTCACGTAATCGTAATAAGTTGGAGCAGACAAAACAACAGTGTGCAGGTTTTACGAAGGATGTGTACGTGTTACCATTAGATTTAGAGGATACTGATTCTTTGAAAAGGCACACTCAGGAAGCGATAGCTGTTTTTGGAAAAATAGATATACTCATTAATAGCGGGGGCATCAGTCAGCGGTCTTTAATTCTGGATACAGATATTTCGGTCGACCGGAAATTGATGGAAGTGGATTATCTGGGCACAGTAGCCCTTTCCAAAGCATTACTTCCTCATTTTATTCAAAACAAATCAGGGTTGTATGTGGTGATCTCCAGCGTGATGGGTAAATACGGTTCTCCTTACCGCTCCGGGTATTGTGGTGCAAAGCATGCGCTGCATGGATTCTTCGATGTGCTCAGGATGGAGCACGAAAAGGACGGAGTGAAGGTTACTATTATTTGTCCGGGCTTTGTGAATACGGATGTGACCCGGAATGCGCTGACCGGTGATGGTTCTGCACTGGGACGGCAGGATGACAAGACAGCACACGGGCTTCGTGTGGAGGATTTTTCAGAAAGAATGATCCGTGCTGTCAAATGCGAAAAATATGAAGCCTACATCGGAGGTAAGGAAGCAAAAGCAGTATATATCAAACGTCTTTTCCCCAGGCTCCTTCACCGGATCGTGATGAAGAGCAAAGTCAGGTAATTAAAGTACAGCCTTCACAATCCAGTTCAATTTTTTTTGATAACATTCTCCGCACACCCCTTTCTATTTCCGTAAAATAATGATGAACGGAAAAAAATTTCTTTTCTCTGAAATTACCTTTGAGAGACACAATCGGGTAATTATCTATTTCCAAATATTAAAAATCAAGCTATGAAAAGTAAAAAATTAGCATTGCTGCTTTCTTTAGTGCTGCCGGTGTTGTTCCTTACAGCCCAGCCGCCTGCGAGGACTGCTCCCGGACAGTCTGCTCAACAGGCCGAAGGTAATGCTGCGGTTAAGAAGTCAAATGAAACATGGAAGTCAGAGAAGTCGGTTACCCACGGCGTGGTTAGCATCGAGGGGAAAACCATCAATTATCAGGCAGATGCAGGTATCCTCGTGTTGAAGAATGCACAGGGAAGCCCTACCATAGGGATGTCCTATGTGGCTTATTTTAAGGAAGGTGAAAATGCAGACAAGAGGCCTGTGACTTTTATCTATAATGGTGGACCGGGCAGTTCTACTATGTGGTTGCACATGGGATGCTGGGGACCGCAGAAGGTAAACATGAAAGACATGGCAAGGTCGAGCGCTCCATACAGCACTGTGAGCAATAACTATAGTCTGCTGGATGCCAGTGATCTGGTTTTTATTGATGCGCCGGGTACAGGGTTTGGAGAAGTAATCACTAAGGAGATGGGAGGTGCAGGTAACCGGTCAGACTTTTTTGGGGTGGATGAAGACGGACAGGCATTTGCAAACTTTATCGTTCAGTTTATCACGGATTACAACAGATGGAATTCACCAAAATATCTTTTTGGTGAAAGCTATGGCACCTTCAGGTCGGCAGTTGTATCCAATATTTTGGGACAAAGGAATGTCAGCCTTAACGGGGTGATTTTGCTTTCCCAGTTGTTTACCTATAGTAATATGACAGAGACACTCTCGGGCAATCCGGGAACAGATCTTCCTTATCAATTGATATTGCCTTCGTTTGCGGCTACTGCTTATTATCATAATAAGTTACCTAAGAAACCAGCCGCACTAAAACCATTCCTGAAAGAAGTAGAAGAC
>JACFNA010000024.1 GCA_019455085.1 Chitinophagaceae bacterium | reverse complement strand
TCTACTCCTTCATTCAGCGGAATAATCGGCATAAATTCCATCTCGTCCTCAGCCGCCATCTTAAAAAAATTATTATTCATCAGGATTTATAATTCTTCGCTCTATTTTTCGTTATTAAAAAACGACAATTATTCTGTCGCAGTATGTTTTCAATTTTGATGCCACACGACATTTTGTAACTTATTTGGCAGAAAAGAGATTTCTACTGCTAGGTTGGCAGAAAATTATCAAAAAGGGCTGCTTTTTCAGGCAAATACATGGTAATATTATTTAAATTGTCTGAAAACGGATCCTATTGGGGGGTAAAGAAATAATCACAGAAGGTAAAAATGTAACTATCTTATAATCAGGCATATACCACTAACTAAAGAAGACCCTGACAGAGTAATCACAAGAGGTTGCTCCTGTCAGAAATGAATAATCGAAAAAGGATTATATTCTAAGCCCTTCAACTATGAGACAATTTCTAAACAAAATATCAATAACTCATACACTCCTGGGGCTTTACATCTTTCTGGCAGCGACGCTCTTGTATATCAGAGTCTCCGAGTCAGGTGAACTAAAACCTGTTAACAAAGAACTTGACCAACTCGTTGAGACATCCTCTATTCGTAAGGAATTGCTCTCAGAGGCACAAAAGAGCATGTACCTGGCCCGCATGTATTCTATTGAAATGCTCTACCAGCATACTGAGGAAGAGATACCATTACTCCAGAAAAAAGTAAGAGTTGAGTTTTCAAAATTTGCCTCCACCTTGTCTTCTTTTGAAAAGTTAATCACTACTCCTGTAGAAAGGCAACTCTTTGACAGCGTAATAGTAGCCCATAAAAATCTAAAAGCTAAAAGAGAAGAAGCTTTCAAATTCTTTGATGAAAAAAAACTTGCTGCAGTAAATGATGTCGACAAAGAAATCAGGGATTCATTTTTCCCGGCTCTGGAGCAATCTCTTTATCGGCTTTCACTACTCACTTCACAGACTGACAAGCAAACGGAAACTGCCTTGCGCGACCGAATTACGTACACACGACAACTTAGTAGGATTGCCGCCTCCTTAATTGTCATTCTATTGATAGTGTTTGGGATTATCCTGCTCCTGAATCATGTAGTGATTAACAAGAACAGAGCACGTCTTCGGGAGAGCGAAATCAGATACAGGACTTTCGTTGAAAAAACACATGACTTCGTCAGTCGTATTGATCAAAACGGAGTCATCACATTTGCCAACAACAAAGTGAAGGAACGACTTGGATACAAAGACGAAGACCTTGCCGATTTGAAACTAATTGATATAGTCGACGATGAGTACAAAGAATACCTCATCGAACTGGTGAATGCACCCAAAACCAGGCCGGAACAAAAAATATTCTGCGTATTAAAATCAAAGACAGGAGAAAAAGTATTTATTGAAGGTAGCCTGATTTGGAAATTCAGAAATAACAAATTTGCTGGCGCCACCACTTTTCTCAATGATGTTACCGAAAAGGTATTGTTACAGAAATCGCTTCGTGACTCAGAAAATAAATTCAAGCAACTCTTCGATTTGGCTCCTACAGCCATGTTTGCTTTTGATCCCGACTCTCTTCTCTTCGTGCAGGTAAACGCATCCGCAATCCTTCTTTATGGATACACCCGTGAGGAGTTCCTGAAAAAAACAATCATGGACATCCGGCCTTACGAAGAAGTAGGGCGTACTTCTGAGGCAATCAGGAAGATTATCAAAGAAAATCAGATACATCAGCAAACCTATACCCATCTGAAAAAAGACGGCACCCGGATGGATGTGGAAGTATATGGATCAAAAATCGTATTGAACGACAAACCTCTTATTATGTCGTCCATTACCGACATTACTGAAAAGAAGCTGAACGAAAACAAGATCAATCAGGCAATTCTGAAAACACAGGAAGACGAACGTTATGAAATTGGCGGAGAGCTACATGACAATATTTGTCAGATACTGGCGGCTGCCAAAATGAGTCTGGGACAAATGAAAGACAACCTGACACCTGAAATCGCGCAGGCTTACCAACAAACAATGGACTCCATCATTCTGGCAACCGATGAAACCCGAAACCTGTCGCACCGGCTTGCCCCTGTATTCTTCCAGAAAGGCTCGTTGAAAGATGCAATTGAAAGGCTGATCGGCACATTCAACATACTCAACAACTACCAGTTCTCTTTTTACTTTGACAAGGCATTTGAGACCCATCCTATTGACCAGGAGCTGCAGTTAAACCTTTACCGTATCATCCAGGAAGGTGTCAGGAATATTATCAAATACGCACAGGCTACCGAAATAAAACTGGATCTGGTATTGCACAAAAACAATTTGCGCCTGCTGATTTCAGATAATGGAATCGGGTTCGATCCTCAGGAAATTACTGCCGGAATCGGCCTCGCCAATATGCGGCGCAGGGCGGAATTCTTCTCGGGAAAAATGAACTTATACTCAAGTCCGGGCGAGGGAAGCGAAATTGAAATCATCATTCCTATGCAATTTCCCCAAAAAACAACCCAAAAGACAGACCAGCGGAATGAACAGACAAATACAGCCACTGATCACCCTTTAGGCCTGAGCTAAATATCAAACGGCACCGATATCTTTATACTCACATTTCTTCCCACTCCATATATCCCGCGATGCCCACGCGGATCCTGAGGATATTCTTCAAAATACTTAAGCCTGCTCAGATGCGACTGGTAAGCTGTATTCAAAATATTATTGCATAATACGGAGAGGTGAAAAAGCTTCTTACCCTTCTTTCCTGTAATATCTGCACCACTTCCAAAATTCACCAACTGGTATCCGGGTGTACGGCTCTCAGTTTCGTTCAACGCATAATACCGGTTTTGGGCAGCAAACACCTCCATCTGCAGCTTGATAAAAATATTCTTCAGTCCATGCCACTCTGCAAAGTTGGCCCTCAGCTCCGATCTGCCCTGTACCGGAGGAATAAATGGAAGATACTTTTCATCTGAGCTGATGATATGCCCCGCGGAGCCGGTGTTCCTGGCAAAAATAAAAGACAGTGAATTCTCAAAATGCAACCAGTCTAACGGGTGTGGATGCACGTCAATAAGAAACTCACCTCCCCATAAATGGGCTCTTGCAGCTATATACTTAAAGGTCTCGTATCCCGGCACAATCACTGAATCTCCTCCACCTGAAGCGAATACTCTGGAATTAAAAATATAATTCTGAATGTTGTTATTGAAAAATTCCGAAGTAATCGTCAGATGTTTGGAGTTGTAGGTAACCCCTACATCCTGCTGGAAGCTGAATTCGGGTTTCAATGCTTCATTTCCCAACTGATACATCCGGGATCCCGCATGGATACCGTTAGCAGTTAATTCAGTGATATTGGGGGCGCGGAAACCGCGTGCCATATTGAATTTGAGATTCCACTTCTCATTTACCCGATATGAAAGCCCCACACTGCCACTCAGTCCGCCAAATGTATGAACAAAAGGAGCAAAAACTCTTTCAGCCCCCACAGTATCCACTCCGGTAACGGGTGTAGCCTCGCCTCCTGATTCTTTCACATACAACGCATCCGACCTGATATGCCTTGAGTCAAATCGAATACCTCCATCTATTTCTACCTTGTCTAAACTGATTCTTCCAAAAAGCAATGGCCCCACATCAAATTGTCTGTATTCGGGAATCAGAAACTCGCTCCCTCCTGTGATTTTGTTTCGCTGAAACAGTCCGTTCACTCCACCTGTGATATGCAGATTACCGATCTTTCCCGAAAGATATTTCATATCATAGGTCAACGTAGAAAGCCCCAGCGAAAGCTCCGGATCATTTGTTTCCAACGATTCGAATTCTTTTCTCCCATTGTGTTGCCATCCGATTACCGCTGCCATCCGGCCACTTCCCGCTCTCACACTTGTATTATTATATACAGTGAAATGTTGTACTAACTGGTGCACCGGCGCAATCCTGTAAGAACGCAATTCGCGTGGAGTCACAATTTCAAAATCATCATCAGTAACAGGTTTCAAAAATTTCCTCGTCGCCGAATCTCTCTTTCCATCAGGTATTTCCTGAAGAAGGCTCAGATAGGAAGCCCCCATCCGGCTATATCCCCATGATTTATTAAGTGTGGACTGATAGAATACTGACGACTGCTGAAAGCCTGTATTGTACACACGTCCATCAATCCTGTTTCGATAATCGGCAGCCATCTTCTGCGTGCCTACAAAACTCCAGTTAAACGGGCCTGTGCCTCTTGCCAGATTCACGGATCCTTCCATCAGGTTATTATTTGTCTGATACTCGACTGACACCGCCCCCCTTCCTTTCTCAGAAGGCATTATCCGTTCAGGAAACAGATTTACAATTCCGGCCAGCGCATCCGAACCATACAAAAGGCTGGAGGGGCCTTTTATCACCTCCGCCCTGTCCACTGTATTTTCATCAATCTCTACTCCATGCTCATCACCCCACTGCTGTCCCTCGAGGCGGATTCCATCAAAAAGCGTAACCACTCTGTTGAAGCCTAATCCTCTGATAAATGGTTTCGCCACATTGGGTCCGGTGGTAACCGCTGATACTCCGGGCACATTCGCTATTACATTAATAATATTGGTACTCAGACTTTGCTGTAGCAATTGCCTGGGAACACTCACTATGGGCAACGGATTCCGCTTAAGCGTGGTAGCCTGCGACAACCCGGTAATCACTATTTCCTTCTCCTCTGTCACTGACACTTCCAGCCGGAAGTTCACCTGAAGCGATTTATTGAGTTGCAGGGAGACCACTTTGGTTTTATACCCCGAAAAGGATGCTTCCACATAATAATTCCCTTCAGGTAAATCAGAAATAAGATACTTTCCATCGTCGCCTGCCACACTACCCCGCCTGAGGTCGGGGATATATACTGAAGCACCCGGCAAGGGATTTCCTGCCAGGTCTGATACGATTCCGGATAAAGAATGGGAACTGGCTGATTTCTGTGCAGCGACATTACTGCTTAATATATTGAGGACAATAGCCATAGCTATTGCCACACGAGCCCTGTAAAATAATTTCATAAAATTTTAGTATTGGAATTCAACTGAAAAATGAGATAACTGTACTTCAGATGAATGCCGGAGGGGCTCGCAGCGAAAAGAATTCTACAAATGAGGATACGTAAACCTTATTCAGGTCTTCCTGATACTCATGGTAGCACCTGGGTGCCGGATTAACAACAGCTTCAAAATAATAATCGTAAGGTGCATTTACCACATTGCCATTACAAAAGCAATCGATCCCTGTGGCGCTGACTGACACTTTACCATCTGCATGCGTCAATAAAACTGACTGGTCTTTGTGATCGGCAAACAATGAATGCAAAACCGAAGTTGGCGTATTGCAAAAGACGAATACGCCTAGCAGAAACAGGCCTGCAATTTTTCTAAAATACCGGTTGTGCATTACCACAAAATAACGGAAACAAAATAGAATAATTTATTAAAGAACATGATCAATCAACTCTTTTCTTCCGGATATACCCTCTTTAGAGCCAGTTTTCTGATGGGAGCTACTATCAGCGGGAACTTTTCTACTGTCACATTGCTCATTTCCAGGCCAAAGCCTTTTTCCTCGCTCAGGCTGGTATGCTTCAGCAGAAAATAAATTTTCATAACCAGCCTTTCAAAGAATGGCAATTCATTATCCTGCGACAGAAACTTTTCCAAAACAATAAACTGCAGGTCGCCAGGCACTGCATTCTCCTGAAGCAACGGATACCTTACCGGGATATTCAATTCCTTACTCTCAATCATTTCACGGACAATTTTCCTGAACATAATACTTATGCGCGGCTCACGCCTGAATCCCAGTTTCAGCTCTATCCTGATTATCTCATTAGGCACGATGGTCTCCACAATATAATCCGAAGTATATGGATCATCCTGGGTATCCACATGCACCAGCCAGTAAATATCAGCCCTCTTGGGTTTCTGGCTCAGGATACTGTAAATTATCTTGTGCTCCACCTCATGCGGATTATCTGCACTTGTCAGATATACCAGATGGGTTGCATACTTGGGTACTGTAGTGTCATTCGTCAGTTCCTGTATGGCAGGCAAATACTGGTCTAGCTTTACAAACTCCACATAGCGGTTTTTGATTTTACGTGCCTTGAACCATACAAACATGATACTAAACAAAACCCCACCCATAACCAGTGTAACAAAACCACCATGAGGAAACTTGTCAAGCAAATTGGCCACCAGAAAACTGAGTTCAATAGTCAGATAGACAAACAGGTACAGATAAATAAGGAATCTCGGCGTACGTCTGGAAATAAGGTAGTTTGCAAAAAGTATAGAAGTCGCCAGCATACATAATGTAATCGCCAGGCCATACGCCCCTTCCATATTGGATGAAGTACGGAAATATAAAGTAATGGCCGCACACCCTATGAACAGCATCAGGTTGATCCGGGGAATAAACAACTGCCCTCGCTCTTCTGTAGGATAATTAATCTTGAGCTTTGGCCACAGATTGAGGCGCATACTCTCACTGATCAGGGTAAAGGAACCACTGATGAGTGCCTGGCTGGCAATAATAGCTGCAATGGTGGCAATCATAATCCCAATCAATCTGAAATCCTCGTGCATGACTCCGAAGAAAGGATTAAAGCCTCTATCTATTATTTCCTTGGTAAATACTTTTCCGTTATGATGCGACAGTAACCATGCACCCTGGCCCAGATAATTCAGGATTAATGCCGTCTTCACAAAAATCCAGGACACTCTGATATTCTTTCTTCCACAATGGCCGAGATCACTGTAAAGCGCCTCCGCTCCCGTGGTACAAAGAAATACAGCCCCCAGAATCCAAAAGCCATTGGGATATAATACTAAAAGGTTGAAAGCATAATAAGGATTGAAAGCTTTCAGAATATACACTCCGTCAAAGATGTGAATCACCCCTAACACTGCCAGCATCAAAAACCACAAAAACATTACCGGACCAAAGGTCTTACCAATAGTAGCCGTACCAAACTGCTGCGTAAAGAATATAGCTGCCAGTATCGCTACCACAATATAGACTATCGTATCCTGACCCACATGGCTGAACGCCGGTATCTGCTTCAGCCCTTCTATGGCCGAAGTAATAGAAATTGACGGTGTAATCATTCCATCGGCCAGCAGCGAAGCGCCTCCGATTATTGCAGGAAACAACAACCACTTTTTCTGCCGGCGCACCAGCGCATACAGTGAAAAAATTCCACCCTCACCATTATTATCTGCACGCAGCGTCAGGATAATGTACTTTATGGTTGTCTGCAGGGTGAGCGTCCAGATTACACAGGAGACCGCTCCAATGATGAGCTCAGGAGAAATCATCTTATCCCTGATGATGGCATTTAGTACATACAGAGGCGATGTGCCGATGTCGCCATAAATAATGCCAAGTGCGATCAGCAACCCCGCACCTGAAAGCCTGTTAAGAAAATTCTTACTCACCTAATGGAATTAGTTATTAAAAGTAAATAAAGAAATAACATAGCGACGGATTGGGATCACAAAAATATTTCCGGCTCAAAATTGAGCACATAACTCAAAAGATATAAAATTATTGATAAGTGGCATCTTTACTCTTATGACATGAATGAAACCCTATTCAAATAAAAAGTCCCGAAGCGAACAACCCCGGGACTGTGATAATTTCAATTTATTTTATCTGATACCCCTCATCATCCTGAGTAATATACCACTCAGGGCAAACAGGATAACAGCAGCTATACCTGTCATAATTATGAATACCATAAAGAAATCGTACAATGTCACAATCTGGAATCCGAGGATACTTGGCGTCACTCCGCCACCTTCGCCGGCACCTGACGGAATCAAAGCACTCAGCGCACCTGCCAGTTTGTTGGCAGCTGCATTAGCCAGAAACCATGTACCCATCAAAAGTGATGAAAACCTTACGGGTGATAATTTTGAAACCATTGAAAGACCAATCGGAGAAAGGCAGAGTTCACCCATTGTATGAAGCACATACAATCCTATCAGCCACCACATTGCCACCTTTGCTGTGCTATCTACTCCCTTCACTGCAAAAGCAATCACTACATAACCCAGACAAAGCAAGGTAAGCCCAATTGCCATCTTTTTCGGCGAAGGCGGTTCCATATTCCGCTTACCTAACTGAGTCCATATCCACGAAAACAAAGGAGCAAGGGTAATAATTGCCAGCGGATTCACCGACTGAAACCAGGAAGCCGGCATCTCCCAATTAAAGATATGCCTGTCTGTCTGGCGCTCGGCAAAAATGGTCAGGGAGGCACCCGCCTGCTCAAAAGCGCTCCAGAAAAATATTACGAAGAAAGCAAGGATAAAGATGACCCATATACGGCTGCGTTCTTCCTTAGTAATGCTCTTATCCCATAGAATAATAGCCGGCACAATGACCATCGATCCAAAAATCAGGTATCCGATCAAATCCATATCTGATTTGAACAAACTCTTGAAATTCAGGAGGAAGAAAATCAGCAAAATCGAACCGATTATCATTATGATACTTGAAATATCCAACTTCTTCACCGGCCCTCCAATTGGATGCCCGTCTTCTTCATTCACCAGGTATCTGTCTTTAAAAATAGAAAAGGTAATTACGCCAAAAACCATCCCGATACATGCCGCAAGGAATCCCCACTGGAATCCTATATTTTCGCCAAGTGCACCACAGATCAAAGGAGAGAAAAAGGCACCAAGGTTGATACCCATATAGAATATCGTAAACGCAGAATCTACTCTGTGATCACCCTTTGGATACAACTGGCCTACCATCGTGCTGATGTTTGGTTTGAAGAATCCGTTACCCACAATCAGAAACGTAAGTCCTGCCCACATCATCGTAACCGAAGTTCCGCTGCCACCCGAAATCGCCAGGTCACTTCCGCTGCTCCCTGAAATACTCGCACTTATAAACAATAGAAACTGCCCGATAGCCATCAGGATACCACCCGTCATGATACTGCGGCGGTTACCAAGATACCGGTCGCTCAGATAGCCTCCTAACAGAGGGGTGAGATACACAAGCCCCGTATAGCTTCCATATATGGTAGAGGCATCCTGATCGGAGAACATCAGTTCCTTGATCATGAACAAAACAAAAATGGCACGCATTCCATAATAGCTGAAACGCTCCCACATTTCTGTAAAAAATAATAGGTACAACCCTTTAGGATGACCTGTCTTGACTGTTGATTGGGACATTAGCTGGACTTAATTGAAAGTGTATTAATTGAAGTGAAAGATAGAAAAAAATATGCTCACAAGTGATTTTTTAAATTTAATCTCTATGAGGTGGATTCAGATATATAATATCAGCTATCTCAACCGGCCTTATAAATGAAGTGCCATCTGAAGGGCTTGCGTGGATATTCCGTACAGCATTCATGCCTTTGATTACTCTGCCAAAAGCTGCATAGCCCAGGCCATCCGGATTGGCAAGTCCGCCATAATCATACGCCGGCTGATCACCTACACAAATGAAGAATTCAGTACTTCCGGAGTTTGGTAATGTCCGTGCCAGAGAAATCGTACCATTCAAATGCCTGAGTCCGGTCTCTTTGGTAGTTTCGAGCGGAATACCCGGTAAAGCCACTAATAATTGAGGATTCGACTGATAGATTCCTCCCTGAATTAATTCTGATTTAAAAGCATTAGACGGCTGGTCTTCTTCCTTAAGTACCCGATAGAAGGTACTTTTCTTATAATATCCTGAATCCACATACCTGAGAAATGCTGCTACCGTCTGAGGCGCTTTTTGAGGATATAATTCCACAAGTATCTTTCCATAGGTCGTTTTTATTTCAACTGTAGGATTAGCGTACTCCTGCTTTCCACCACAGGAAACAAGTAACAACAAAAGCACCGCGGGAAAAATTTTCTTCATAGAACCATTGGTTTCCTGATTCAAATATCCTGATAAACTGTTTCAGAACGAAAATTAAATTTACGGGTTTCCCGGAGGCCGGCACTTAGACGCTTCCTTTGTAATTCCTCACTCAGTCTTACACATAATAAGTAATAGTTACCAGACGTTAATAATTGAAATTAACCCTGAAACCAAAAAAAACTGTTGCACCTATGATTGTTAAAGAAATTGTAGTGGAGTTGCTCATAGCTACTCACATTATCCTGTATCTGCAATACAGAAGAGAAAAAGCAAAATCCTGACAGCCGGTTATCTCCGATCAATCTCCGGAAAAGATTCAATCTTAACCAGAACTAACTGCTCTACTATTGTATCCTGCTATTACCGGCATACAGAAATCTTATGTCTTCTTCTCCGGAAAATGAAAAGAGCAAACTCCGGAAGGAATTTGCTCTCCACCCAATCGATTATCAGTGAGAAATCAGCTGAAGCGTATTTCTCTCAGAATATTATTTTTTTGTTTTCAACTCGTCCCTGATTTCCATCAACAGTTGATCTGTGCTTGATGGCGCTGCAGGAGCTTCCTCTTTCTTCTTCTCCATCCTTTGCATCGCTCTGATCATCATAAAGATGACAAATGCATATACCAGAAATTTAATCACAGCAGCCAGGAAGGTTCCATATTTTACAGCTCCCCAATGCAATTTGCCGATATCATCTACGCCCACAGCATTAAGAGCAGGAGTCAACAACAGGGGTGTGAGAATATCATCTACAAAAGACGACACAATAGCGCCGAAGGCAGCACCCAAAATTACTGCCACTGCAAGATCCATTACATTACCTCTCAATGCAAATGTCTTAAAATCCTTAAGGAGACTCATAATTGTAAAGATTTAATTGATGAATAAATAGAATCCGGCAACCAGTTTCACCGGACTTTGTCCAAATGTATTTTATTTTTCCAAATGTCAATAAGGCAAAAAAAAATGGCTCACAAAATTTTGAGCCATCAATAATAAATTATCCGGGAATCAGACCACCATGATTTCTTTTTCTTTTACTTCCAGATACTTATCCACTATTCCAATATACTTATCTGTCAGGCCCTGAATTTGCCCTTCATAGTCTCTCGCAGCATCTTCACTCAGTCCTTCTTTTTGTTGTTTTTTAATTTGTTCAATGAGGTCTCTGCGAATACTGCGTACTGACACCTTTGCCTGTTCACCTTCTGCATTACTTTTCTTTACCAATTCCTTTCTTCTTTCCTCAGTCAGCGGCGGCAGAAATAGGCGGATGATATTACCATCGTTCTGAGGATTAATTCCAATATTTGAGGCAATTATAGCCCTCTCGATAGGCTGAAGCATATTTTTCTCCCAGGGTTGCACGGTAAGTGTCCGGGCATCCATTACGCTGATATTTGCTACCTGGCTTATAGGGGTAGGGCTACCATAATAATCTACCACCACTCCATTAAGAATGTCGGGTGATGCCTTTCCTGCCCTGATCTTCGAGAGCTCAGATTCCAGATGGTTAATTGTTTTCTGCATCGCGGCCTTGGCAGATGCTACTATTTCATTTTCGCCTGACATAAAAAATCATTTTTCCTTTTCGTAAAGGTTGCAAATCTACGAAATCAGTTACTCAGAAAAAATCCGGACTGTAAATTTCAGAAATCAGATAGCGCTCGACTCCTGCTCTACCTTTTTGCCATTGAGTGTAATCACACCTTGTGTTCCTTCTGTATCACAGGTTCTTTTAACACCACAGTGCGCTTTCCGGGTATCGCATGGATAATGCGTTCCTTACTATAATAGACAATACCTATCGCAGCAAGAGAGGCTCCTGAAAGTGCAAGCATCACCAAAGTGGTCCCCAAATCCCTGAGGAAATAGGCAAGCGCTACAAAAGCGATATTGGCCACAATGCAAACGCCGACAATTCCGGTATGCCTGAAACCGGTATCCAGTAAAAAGTGGTGGATATGATTTCTATCCGGACTGAAAGGAGACCGGCGATTAAATACGCGAATTGCCACTACCCTTAAAGTATCAAAAAGAGGAACTATCAGAATGGCAAAACCAATTGCGGGAGCCGATGCAATCGGCAGCGCGGAGGCAGGAGCGCCTGCGGTGGTAATAAAGCGAATCACAAAGATTGAATTCAGGAACCCAATCAGAAGTGATCCGGTATCCCCCATGAATATCTTAGCAGGGCTAAAGTTATATATAAGAAATGCCAGAAGGCTCCCTACCAGCGAGATGGCCATCACAGCATATAATGCCTGGCCGGACTGATAAAAGTATAGCCCGAATATCAATGAGGTGAATACTCCCAGCGAACCCGCAAGGCCATCCACGCCATCAATCAGATTAAATGAGTTAGTGATTACAATAATTGTAAATACGGTGAGTAACAGACTTACAGTAGGAGCCAGTTCGTGAATACCAAAAAGGCCGTACATATTCTGAATCTGGATACCACCAAACTTTATGATGATCCCGGCTGCAAACAATTGCCCAAGAAATTTCTTGGAAGCCGAAAGGATTAGAATATCATCCTTGATACCCAGAAAAAAGAGTACCAGGCAGGCCGCTACAAAATACTGGAGTGAGCCGCTGGCTCCTACCGGAGTACCGATCAAAGTAGCGATCATCAAACCTGCAAAGATTCCAAGTCCGCCCAGCGTAGGAATCACCTTTTTATGAACTTTACGCCCGTTAGGTTCGTCAAATAATTTTTTCTGAACTGCTAATTCTATTATTACCGGAATAGAAAAGAAGGTTATGAGAAAAGCCAGTCCACCGCTTAAAAAAACATTTTCCATACCTAACAGTTATTAATAATTTTCTACATTAAGTTACCAACTGTGCTTTCTAATGAGGTGGCTTTGGTCGGGTAACGGATGATTTTCAATAATAAAATTAAATATTCCTAATTTCAATAAACGCCCTGAAGCGTGGATTTATTTTAATCATCCGGCCCCTGCCGAAATCAACCCTCTATCTTTTCATCCACTCCCATGTCAATATTCCTTTTCTTCAGTGGATTTTTACGGATATCTTCATAAAAATCACGCCTTCTAAAAATATCAATCCCCTCAAAAATTGCAGCCGTCAGTGAAGTGGAATCTGCAATTCCTTTCCCCGCAATATCAAAGGCTGTTCCATGGTCAGGGCTTGTCCTCACAAAATTGAGCCCTGCCGTGAAATTAATTCCTTCTTCAATCGCCAGCGATTTAAAAGGAATCAACCCCTGATCATGATACATTGCCAGTACTGCATCAAACCGGTTGTGATAGTGACGGGCAAAGAAACCATCCGCTGCAAAAGGCCCTTCCACAATCAGATTGTGCTGGCGTGCATCCTTAATTGCCGGCCGGATAATCTCTTCTTCCTCTGATCCGGTAAGCCCCTCATCACCTGCATGAGGATTCAGCGCCAGCACCGCGATCTTAGGACGCTGCACATTAAAATCTTTCTTTAAAGAACTATTCATCAGGAGCAACTTGCTCAAAATCTCTTTTCTATCGAGGTGGCTTGCCACTTCTCTTACCGGAAGATGCTCTGTAACCAACCCCACTCTGAAACTTCCGGCAGCCATTAGCATCAACACTTCCTCAGCACCAAAAAAATTCTTCAGAAAAGGTGTATGGCCCGTAAATGGGAATTCCTCACTGTAAATGTTCTTCTTATTAATCGGAGCGGTAACTAAAATGTCAACATCGCCATTCTTAACAGCATTTGCGGCAGCTAAAAGAGATTGCCTGGCGTATTTGCCTCCTTCAGCGTTCAATTCACCCGGCCGAATGGCAACTTCCTCTTCCCAACAATTGTAAATGTTAACCTGCTTCTGATTTAATCTGGAGAAATCCCTGAGAGCAGTGTAATTAAAATTATAATCCGATAATCCCTTTTTATAAAAATTAAAAAGACGGTTACTTCCAAACACCACCGGAGTACACCATTCTGTCAGCCTGCTGTCTGATAAAGACTTGATTATCACCTCCGGCCCGATGCCATTGATATCTCCACATGTCAGTCCCACTACGGGTTTCTTATTAGGCACGGTATTCACTCAAACTGAACTATTTATTTAACGCTTGCAAGGTAGTGAATTAATTTTTCTTTTCACTCTCAAATTGAAAAATTCTTTAATCTTTATGCCGAAAATCGTATATATTTTTTCAAGGATCGCAATTGAAAGGTAGCGTTCTCTACCCACGAATAATTATATTTGAAAGGTGCCGGTATCAACTGAAAATTTCGACAAGACAAGTTTCCAATTCGCGGAATATTTCCCCGGGTATATCCGGCCTTACTTCTACACGCTCTGGGCCAAACTAAAAGACGGACATATTTGTGTACAAAAGGAGGAAGTCACCTCTGCCGACTGGTCTGCCCTCTTTCCAGATTATACACCAGCAGACAATCTTACAGAATTTATTTCTGAAAATGGCACACACACTCCTATCATTGAGTCTGAGGGAAATCTGTACCTGCAACGATACTTTAAATACGAAACGACTATCATCCGGAAAATCCATTCATTGATTAATACAGAAGTACACCCCGTACTTTCAACCGATACCACCCGCCTTTATAATGTACTCTACCCTTCAGTTGAAGAAACCGACTGGCAGGCCGTGGCCACGGCGGCTGCATTGATACAATCTTTTTGCATCATCACCGGCGGACCGGGCACAGGAAAGACAAGAACAGTGTCGAACATTCTGGCACTCTTGCTTACAGAAAATCCTGACCTGAAAATAGCGCTGGCAGCCCCTACAGGCAAAGCCGCTGCCCGCATGACAGAAAGCATTAAAAACAATGCAGCACATTACCCTGAAAAAATCAGACAAACATTCGACTCCCTGTCTCCTTCCACCATACACAGATTGCTGATACCCATAAAAGACTCAATTTACTTTAAACACCAAAAAGAGAACCCCCTCCCCTACGATGTGATTATCATTGACGAAAGCTCAATGATTGACGTGGCGCTCTTCGCCAAACTCCTTGACGCCATACCGGAATCGGCCAGGTTAATTCTACTGGGCGACAAGAATCAGCTCGCCTCTGTGGAAGCGGGCAGTCTGTTTGGCGACCTTTGCTCCCTTCCCGGAACGCTTAACCAATTCAGTAAAGAATTCATCGGGAAAGTGTCTGCCCTTTATAACAGGCCGCTACCCCCACTAAATGAACCTGTGCCACTTAGTGATCATATAGTAGAACTGCAAAAAAGTTACCGCTTCGACGACAGCAGAGGTATCGGAAAACTCAGCCGCATCGTGATTAATGAAGATGTAAATGGGTTTGAAACTTTTATGCGGGAAAAAGATGATATTGTAACGATAGACTTCACTTACGATGCACACCTGTTTCACCAGTTGATCGACAAATTTGAACTCTTTATCAGGGAACCTGATATCCCGACTGCAATTAAATTATTAAACAAATGCCGCGTGCTGTGTGCCACACGCTTTGGACGGTTCGGATTATATCAGACAAACAAAAGGATAGAGGCTTATCTGGAAAAGAAAGGGCTGATTAGGTGTAACAGGCTTTATTACGAAAACCGCCCCATCATCATCACACAAAATAACTATGAACTGAAAGTATATAATGGCGATACCGGAATCATCAGAACCAATAGTGAGGGCATTAAAAAAGCCTTTGTGGAAACCGAATCAGGCATCGCAGAAATTAATCCTGTACTATTAAACTATGCCGATACTTCCTTTGCCATCACAATCCACAAAAGCCAGGGATCTGAGTTTGACGACATTGCCGTGCTGCTACCCGAACACGATGCACCTATCCTCACCAAAGAGTTAGTATATACAGCCATTACCCGTGCTAAGAACCGGGTACTGCTGCAATCTGCAGAGCAGGTGTTCAAAGAGGCGATGCAGCGGAGAGTGCAGAGAGGTAGCGGACTGCATAACCGATTTGACTCATAAGCGAAGCCATCATGCCGGAGACAAAACTATATATCAAAGGATCAAACTCCCTCACAAAACTTGCAGAAGAGTTCTGCCGGGATATAGGCAATCAGGAAATGTCAGTATTCCAACCGCTATATATTATCACACAAACCGAGGGTATGAACAGCTGGCTCAAAACACAGACGGCCGAAAGAGCCGGAATAGCAGCCAATATCAGCTTTCTGAAACCCAACGACCTGATTAATAAAATCTACTATCTTCTTGGAGGGCAATATCAAAAAACACTTTCCAGGCTTGATATACAATGGTTGATATATGACACCCTCGATAACGAAGGCTTCATGCGCCATTTCCCACACGTCGCCTCCTATTATCATAAAGATGGACTAATCGACAATATCAAAAGGATAGCACTGGCGCGGCAGGTGGCAGACCTCTTTGACCAATACCAGGTGTATCGTTATGATATGCTCGAAAAATGGAACCACGAAGAACAAACCACACGCGACCCTGAAGAGAGGTGGCAACTTACACTCTGGAACATTATCAGGAATAAAGCAGGAGTGCAGTTCCCTGACAAAGCCACTATCCGCCATTCCATCATTGATAATCTGAACAGGAAAGATGCTTTAGTCAACCTTGCAGAGGCCATGCCTGCAATTTACCTCTTTGGCACCAGCCTGATTACCGGGTATCATCATGAAATCTTATTGGGCGTATCACAACATATACCCATATACGTATATCTGCCAAACCCTGCTCCAGGGATTTACTGGTACGAGGATCAGGGCAGAAAATCCCTCTTTTACCAAAGAAAGAAAAAACAGGAGCCTGACACCGCCGCACAGGGAAACAGCCTGCTCACCGACTGGGGAAAGCTCACCCAGAACACTTTCAGGCTATTTTTTAAAGACGATTCCACTATCAATAATTATGAAGACTTTGAAGAGGTGGTGGAGGCAAATACTCTTCTGGGTGCTATCAGAAGCACAATACACAGGCATGAAACCCCGGAGAAGAATTACTTCAAACGGGAAATGCTGAATGATCATTCAGTAACAATTCATTCCTGCTTTTCCCCACTCCGCGAAGTGGAGGCTTTATACAACTTTATCGTCAGGCTGCTGGACGAAAATCCCCAAAAATATTCCTTGCGCGATATTATTGTGCAGGTCACCGACATTAATAAATATGCCTCGTACATCAGAGCCGTATTCGACAATGCCCCCTTCAGACTCAGATACGAAATAGCAGATGAATCTTTAATCGCTTCTGACAGCATTAGCCAGGCGCTGTATTCCATACTCACGATCGAGCAGGGAGATTTTACCTCCGAGAAAGTACTGCAACTACTCGACTACTCCACTATCCGCGATCATTTCAGAATATACGACTCAGGCCTCATTCGCAGGGTTGTTTCAGCGGCCAACATCCGGCATGGCATTAAAGGAGACCAGGCTGACGATACCGTTTATGTGAGTTGGGATTATGGCCTTAAAAGGATTATGTATGGTATCTGCATGAGTGATGAAACAGAAATCGGTACAGGCGACAGCAGCTTTTTTACGGTTGACCTGGTAGAAAGTAGTGCTGCAGGTGAAGTAGTTCATTTCGTCAGCTTCATTGAAAAATTAATTCATTCTATTCAGGAGAGAGACACACTACGAACAGTGACAGAGTGGATACAATACGTATATGAAGTACTGGACAACCTGCTTGCAGACCGGGAAACTGAAACAGACAATGAATACCACCTGATCAATAACCAGTTGCAGGAGATGATTTCATCAGGCAATCTGTTTGAAGAAAAAATCAGTTACGCTGTGTTTCTCCGGCAGTTTTTACCGACACTCGAAGAGAGCGCGCGCAGCGCCAACTTCGGCCGTGGGGGCATTACCTTTTGTTCGCTGATTCCCATGCGGAGTATTCCTTTTAAAGTAGTAGCCATGCTGGGAATAGATGCTGACAAATTTCCAAGAAAGCCCGTTAAGACCGGCTTCAACCTGATGGAGAACCACCCGTTACCGGGCGACAGGAATGTGAAGATCAACGACAAACATCTGTTTCTCGAAACATTGCTCAGCGCTGAGGAGAAACTATTTATCAGCTACATCGGGCAGCGTATAAAAGACAATACCACAAAGCCACCCTCTATTCTGATTGACGAACTGATTTCTTTTATCGAGTCAGCCTCCAAAGTGGATGATGTGAGGGATATCCTTGTAACCAAACAACCATTACACGGCTTCAGTAGCAAATACGGACACGATGACCGGTATTATACTTACCTGCCAGGGTCCGACTCTAAAAAGGAAATCGGCGAAGAAGCCCAAAAAGAAGAAACGGACAATAATACAATCACGATTGAATCACTCTATCGTTTTTTCTCAGATACAGTGGCCTACTTTTATAATCATGTCCTGGGAATTTATTTTGATGAACATGCGGTAACACTTCCTGAAACAGAAATATTTGAAATGGATGCACTCGAAAAGTGGAAGGTGAACCGGGAACTGCTTTACTCGGATCAGGACGAACTGAATACTTTTATCAGAACCTCCGTAAAAACGGGACTAATCCCACTAAGGACCGGAGGAGAATACGCAGTGCACAGAATCCGGTCTGAATACGAAGACACCATTTCAAAATTCACTCAGGAAAGAAACGGACTTGAGCCCGAAAAGAAAAACCTCGTATTTACCACCCACGGTATCACCGTGTCCGGAACTATTGAGAATGTCTTTGGCGACAAAGTGCTGATCCCTAACCTTTCGAAGAATCCCGGAAAAGCCCAATTAAAAGCCCTTCTATATGCGCTGTTGGCACAAGCAACGGGGAGCGGCCTTACAGTCTGCCTGATTCACGATGGCAGGAGCCACGCCGCCTGCCAGTTACAGGCTGATGCAACCACTGAAATTCTTATGCAACTTGTTGAGATTTTTAAATCGGGATGCAATGACATACTCCTGTTTAATATCTACTGGATGAAAGATAAAGGTGAATTGAGTAAGAAAATAGAATTCACATCGGAAAACAATCCCTATTATCCTCTTGCAATGCGCGACAGACTAAGTGGAAAAGACACAACACAATTGTTCAATCAATATATCGAAATAGAAAAGTTACTAAAAGAAAAAATTAATTTGATTTTTAATGCCTGACCAGCCGATACCGCAAAACGGATTTGAGAAATTTGATGCCTATACCACTGCCATAGCAGGAAAAAATCTTGTGGAAGCCAGTGCGGGAACCGGGAAGACCTTTTCCATAGGCATCCTTGCGCTCCGGCTGATCCTGGAACAGCAGGTATCTATAAAAGAGATGCTTCTGGTCACTTTTACCAACAATGCAGTATCTGAACTCGAAGAAAGAATCAGGCTCTTTATCAAACTGGCACACGACTATCTTGTAAGCAGGAAAGAGCCCCCGGCACACATCAGACAAGTGATTGAAAACTGTATAGAGAGTGGAATTCAGCCATCCGAACTTCAACAGAAACTGAAAGATGCAATGCTCTTTTTGGACGAGCTTTCTGTAATGACTATTCATAGTTTCTGCCTTCAGAGCCTTACGAACCAGTCGTTTGAGACCGGCCAGTTATTCGGAGGTGAACTGATTTCTTCTCTTGATGATATTTACCTGCGCTACATACGCAACTTCTGGCGGAAGCATATTACCACATTGCCATTACCCTTGTATGAAATACTGATGGATGACGGGTACTCAATGGAGACCATCCTCAAAATACTCAGGGAACATGCGGCCGGTAAGCAATACTTCTACTACGACCCCGGTCAGCATTACACTTTTGATGCAAGTGCTATCAACACCGCACTTATCAACTCAGGTAATCTGAGCCATCAAATGCAAACTCTGAAAGATCAGTGCACGCAGGTCATAACCAACAACCGTCAGGCTATTGAGGAAAAGCTGAATACCAACAGATATGCCCGGAAAGCTTTTATTGAGGACGGACTGCTGGACGATCCGGAAAAAATGCTGGAAATACTTAGTACGGATAACCCAAAAGGTTATTACCAACTTCTGGATGACTGGGGTATCAACAGGCTGGCGCAGAAGTGGAAAGAACTGCACACAAATGCTATGCTCAATTCATCTGCTCTTATACAACGGCTAAACTGTTTTGCCATCCAGGAGGTGGGCAGAGACATTTCCCAACATCTTTCTTCCGGAGGCATCCTTTCATATAACGAACTCATCACCAATCTTCATACTGCAATTACAGGTGCCAATAAAGAGACAATCTGTTCACAACTTCGTACGCAATACAAGGCTGTGTTTATTGATGAATTTCAGGATACAGACCGTAAGCAGTACGAAATATTCACCACAGCCTTTGGCGAAGACACTACACTATTCTTCATAGGTGACCCCAAACAATCCATCTACGCATGGCGTCAGGCCGATATTTATACTTATTTCGAAGCACGTCATTATGTGGATCACTGCTACAGCATGAATACTAATTACAGGTCGACTCCTGATTTCATTCGTGCAATGAATTGCTTCTTTCTGCCTTCACCCAACTTTGACACTTTTCACTTCGGCACGCAACAGGAAAGTGTAAGGTACCTTCCGGTAGATGCGCCGGCCCAAAGCGACAAGGGGGTTCTGCACTACAACGGAAAACCTCTCACCCCAATGCAAATATTCCAAGCCGGAAACTGGAATATAATACAGCAAGAGGCCGGGAGACTGATTATGCAATTACTCACTGATGAAAAATTCAGGATTGTTCGTGACGGACAACAGTACAGAATCTATCCACGCGATATAGGTGTTCTGGTGCGAAGCAAAAAGCATGGCCAGGCAATTAAAGACAGGTTGAACGAAATAAACCTTCCTTCTGTATTTATCTCAGACCAAACGATTATGCAAACGGAAGAGGCAAAGGGCATGTTGCTCCTGCTGAAAGCAATTTTCAACCCGGATATCCGCCTCATTCAAACAGCGCTTACTGCCACCTTCACCGGTTTGAGCAGCAGTGAGATATTAAAACTGAACAATGAGAATCTGGTAACGTTATTCAAAGAATACAAATCAAAATGGGAAGCACAGGGCGTAAATGTAGCACTCTCAGCCTTTCTCACCGATTTTGGCATAAGAACCTACCTTACAAATCCTGATACTACCAACGGGTTACGGATTATTACTAACGTGAATCAACTTACGGAACTTCTTTTCAGAACGGAATATCAGAAACGGCTGAAACAGTTGGAGCTGATAGACTGGATGCAACGTGCCACCGAAATGGAACTGATAGAAGAAGACGACAAACTCATACGCCTTGAAAATGATTCGGACGCTGTCACTATTTCTACCATCCACTCCGCAAAAGGCCTTCAGTATCCTATTGTGATTGCCACACAATTAGATATGGACACCAAACTGAGGAACGGCTATACCTCGCTCTACATCAGAAAAGATATTGCCGATCAGGCATTTGATCCATTCCTCAGAAAGTACGTGTATATCCCCATTGCGGACCTAGAGCGCAAAGGCCTGACCCAAATTGCCGAAGCGCAACTGGAACAGGAAAACCGAAGGCTCCTCTATGTAGCAGTAACCCGTGCAGTATATGGTTGCTTTATTTTCAAAAACACATTCAAACTCTATAATAATACAGGGCTGGCCCATATCACCGGCAAATTGCAGGCACTGAAAGAAGACCTGCCTGAAAATCTGATCCGTATATCAGAAGTTGAAAAAAACAATGCACTATTTCAATCCACATCTGCTCCCTATCGTGCACAAAATGCGAACAACCCAATACTTGCCAGGGTAGATGATAAATTAAAAATTAAGGATTACAACTGGCAGTTTATGAGTTATTCCGGACTAACAGAAAAATCTGATGTCACCCCACCGCAGATAGAAGAACCGGTTTCAACCCCCGATAAGTATGACACATTTGTTTTCGAACGATTAAAAAGAGGCCCGGTGACAGGCACCATGATTCACGAAATATTTGAGAAGATAGATTTCACCGATAATCAGCGCCATGATCACATCATTACAAATGCGGTGCAGCACTATACGTCTTCCGGAAGAGACGACTACCGCAAATTTCTGCCCGCACTCATCCACCACGTGCTCCACGCAGTGATTCCTGCAAATGGCCATCCTTTTTCGTTGAAAGATGTCAAAAGCAGTCAGCGTGCCCGCGAACTGGAATTCGATTTCTCAATCAATCAGCTGCAACCCAAAGCAATCAGGGAATACGGGGTAGAAGTGATGGATAAGATTATCAGACTGAGAACCGATTTCACAATGAAGGGAATGATGAATGGCTTTATCGATCTTTTTTTCGAACACGAGGGCCGATATTATGTACTCGACTGGAAAACAAATTTCCTTGGAAACAGAGTGTCCCACTACACAGGTGAATCGTTAGAACAGGCGATGGACGAGTGGAACTATCATCTGCAATACCTGATTTACACCCTTGCCGTAAAGAAATACCTGAAGCAACGCCTCGGAACGTTCGATTATAACTCTTTTGGCGGAGTGATTTACTGTTTTGTAAGAGGTATGAGAGCAGGAGAAAATTCAGGAATCTATTGCTACAGGCCTCAGGAGAAAGATCTGGAATTATTGGAGTCCGTCATCAAATAAAAGAATACAGATATCCCCGATTCATGTTAAAGAGCCACTGTCTGCGTGGTTTTTAACCTCACTCCTCCTTTTCCCCCGGCAAAATCTTACCAATAACTTTAAATCAACCCAAATAAACCCTTTACTATATTTGCAGCCTTATGGCAAACGAGAACAATTTTCAGGATATCATCGCCCATTGCAAGGAATATGGGTACATTTTCCCATCCAGCGAAATCTATGACGGGCTGAGTGCCGTATATGATTATGGTCAGAACGGAGTACAACTTAAGAAAAATATCCGCGACCAGTGGTGGAAAAGCATGACCCAGCTACAGGACAATATCGTGGGTATTGATGCAGCAATCTTCATGCACCCGCTCACCTGGAAGGCAAGTGGGCACGTGGACAATTTCAGCGATCCGATGATCGATAACAAAGACAGCCAGAAGCGCTACCGTGTGGATCACCTGATAGAAGGGCATGCCGAAAAACTGGAACAGGAAGGCAGGAAAGAGGAAGCCCGGGCACTACTTGCCAAAATGGACTCATTGCTGGCAAAGGATGACTTTCCGGCATTGAAAGAACTCATCTTAAGTAATGGAATCGTATGCGCGGTAAGTGGCACCGCAAACTGGTCAGATATTCGCCAGTTTAACCTGATGTTCCAAACCCAAATAGGAAGTGTAAGCGGAGAGGCCGACACCATTTACCTGAGGCCGGAAACTGCTCAGGGTATCTTTGTCAATTTCCTCAATGTGCAGAAAACAGGACGAATGAAAATACCATTCGGTATTGCACAAACAGGCAAAGCTTTCAGAAACGAGATCGTTGCACGCCAGTTCATCTTCCGGATGAGAGAGTTTGAACAAATGGAGATGCAGTTTTTTGTGCGCCCCGGCACCGAACTAGACTGGTATGCCCACTGGAAAGCAGAGCGCAAGAAATGGCACGAATCGATTGGAATACCTGCTGATAAGTTGCGCTATCACGACCACGTAAAGCTGGCACACTATGCCAATGCAGCGGTAGATATAGAATATGAATTCCCCTTTGGGTTCAAAGAACTGGAAGGTATTCACAGCCGTACCGATTACGACCTGAAACAGCATCAGGGGCTGAGCAAAAAGAAAATGCAGTACTACGATAACGATCTGGATGAAAATGGCAAACCTTATGGAAACTATATCCCTTATGTGGTGGAAACTTCAGTAGGGTTAGACCGTTTGTTTCTTGCAGTGGTTTCAATGTCATACAAAGAAGAGAAATGGCAAAAAGAAGATGGCACAGAAGACAGCCGCGTCGTAATGCGCATTCCCCCCAAACTGGCGCCATACAAACTGGCTATACTTCCTCTGGTAAAAAAAGACGGGCTTCCTGAGATTGCCCGTGATCTGATGCACGAATGCAAAGAATTCTTCCATACATTTTATGAGGAGAAAGACAGTATCGGCAAACGTTACAGAAGGATGGATGCCATAGGTACACCTTACTGCGTTACGGTCGACCACCAAACTAAAGAAGACCATACCGTTACCATTCGCGACCGTGATAACATGACTCAGGAAAGAATCCATCTGAACGAAGTGATACAAAAAATCCGCGAGGCCATCAAATAAGAAAAGCCTGGTTGTTGTACCTGCTGTCATGAGCCGGTTGCCCGGGTTACACACCCATGACTAATACCGGCTCAGCTTCGGTATCCAACCAGGTCTCTCACTATTTTTTCTGCACTTTTAAAGTAGTCACTCTTGCTCCATCCGAAATCTGTAACAGATAAATACCCGGAGTAAGCTTGAACTGATCTATCGGCAATGAAACTGTCCCTGTACGCGAGCCTAAATGCCAACTGCCAATTCTGGCTCCAATTACATTAAAGAGTGTAGCAGAAACCGGCCTCAAATCCCTGTTATTTAATAAAACAGTAATCGCATCCGCAACCGGATTACCTGCAAGCGAAACAAATCTGCCGCTTCCCTGATAATTGATCCTGACTACCGGGCTATAAGTAAAGTGGCCATCATTGTCTATCATCCTGAGTCGATAATAATTAGCCCCCTCTGTTATATTTTTATCAGCATAGGTATAGGAAACAATACTTCCGTACCCCTGGGTAGCCGGGATATTTTGAATGGCAGAGAAATGGGTGCCGTCATTACTGCGTTCCACATCAAATCCTCTAAAATCATACTGCCTGGAAACCTCCCAGTCAAGCACTGCCTCTGCCCTTTCATTTAATTTTCCGGTAAATGATACCAGGGTCACCGGGAGCACAAATGATTCATCTACCAGGAAGAATTTGGAAAATCCTGTAAAATCACCCGTAAACACAGCATTGGTTCCGAGCATGGTGACAGTGGGGGTGACAATTATTGTATTGGACGCATTTACTTCACTCAAATTTGCAGCCGAGGTCTTCGCAATTTTCAGGTTGGATGGACTCCTTCCATTCAACTCATCTGCAGTGAAATACAGCGATAGGGAATAGCTGGTAGCACTTCCATTTGCCGAAGGCTCAATTTGGAAAACCTTGGCCGACCTGTTACCTGCACCCAATGGCACCCATGTAGTTCCGGCGCTCACCACCGACACCTGTACACATCCGGGCTCGGCACTTAAATTTT
>JACFNA010000023.1 GCA_019455085.1 Chitinophagaceae bacterium | reverse complement strand
ACCTATTACAGGCGCCTGCATCGTCAAGAATTTCCAGTGAAAAGTGAAATATTGAGATGTACGGGCAATTCAAAACACTGGATTTATTCTCCCAAAAACAACTAATTTTGCCACCCTTTGCGGCCTCGTAGTACAATGGATAGTATAAGAGTTTCCGAAGCTCCAGATCCAGGTTCGATTCCTGGCGAGGCCACGAATCAACATTATCATGAAGAATACTCCATTTACACACCTTCACATTGCGCTTGGCGCAAAGATGGCACCGTTTGCCGGATACAATATGCCCATCAACTATACCGGAATAAATCAGGAACATGAAACGGTAAGAAAAAATGCAGGTGTCTTTGATGTAAGCCACATGGGCGAATTCATCGTCAGCGGCCCCCACGCTCTTAATCTGATTCAACGCGTGACCACCAATGATGCTTCTAAACTGGAAAATGGCAGGGCACAATACTCGTGCATGCTAAATGACAATGGTGGCATTATAGATGATCTCATTATATACTGTCTGGCCGAAAATGAAAAGTATCTGGTTGTAGTAAATGCAGCTAATATCGAAAAAGACTGGAACTGGATCAGCAGTCATAATACAGACGGAGCCAGACTTGAAAACATCTCAGATAAAACCTGCCTGCTGGCAATCCAGGGGCCGGAGGCTACTAAGTTATTACAACCACTTACAGATGTAGATATCCTGAATCTGAAGTACTATCACTTTGCAATTGGCACTTTCGCAGGTGTGCCTGATGTGATTATCAGTGCTACCGGATATACCGGCTCCGGAGGTATAGAAATATATTTTGAAGACAAAGACGGCAACCCGGAGAAAGTATGGAATGCAATTTTTGAAGCAGGAAAAGATGCCGGGCTGAGGCCCATCGGCCTTGCCGCAAGAGACACGCTTCGGCTAGAAATGGGCTATTGTCTTTATGGAAACGATATTGATGACACCACCTCTCCACTTGAAGCAGGCCTGGGATGGATTACCAAGCTCAGTAAGGATTCCTTTGTGGGAAAAGAAAAAACCCTGCAACTAAAAGAAACGGGTATTACGCGTAAACTGGCAGGGATAGAGCTGCTCGATAGAGGAGTACCACGTCATGGATACGAAATCTTTGACACCAATCACAATCTTATTGGACACGTGACGAGCGGCACACAAGCTCCTTCGTTGCAAAAACCTATTGCTATAGGATATGTGACTCTGCCAAACTCACCAATAGGCACGGACGTGCTGATAAAGGTTCGTGACAAATTTCTTAATGCCCGGGTAGTAAAGATGCCTTTTGAATAGTAGCACCACACGCAAAACTTTCTTTAGCCATGGCTGATGCCCCTTTTGCTGACAAACCCACATTATTTACCGTGATGACCCCATCACTGTTGCACTTATACGACCTTAAACAATCAATTGTAGTAATTATTGACATACTTCGCGCAACCAGCACCATAGCCACAGCACTCCACAACGGTGCAAAGGAGATTATCCCTGTAGATAGTATAGCAGCGTGCATCAGGCTGAGCAAACAAATGGAAGCAGTGAGTGCCGGAGAGCGCGATGGAAAAATCGCTGAGGGGTTACAATTTGGCAATACCCCTTTTGACTACAGTCGCGAATTTATCGAAGGAAAGACCCTGGTACTTACCACCACCAACGGTACCCGGCTGCTCCACATGGCATTAGCTGCCGATGCGGATGAGATTATCACAGGTTCCTTCTGTAACTTCTCCTCTGTAGTGCGCTATCTCGGTAACTGCAAAAAAAATGTGATCCTTGCCTGCGCGGCATGGAAAGACAAGATAAACATCGAAGACACCCTTTTTGCAGGTGCTGTAGTATCACAACTGAAGGGCGACTTTAGGGTTAATTGTGATGCGTCACACATCGCTGCATCGCTGTACGAAACAGCTAAAACAGATTTATTCGGATTTATGAGGTACCAAAACGCATCACACTATCACAGACTAATGGGCTTCGGAGCAGAAAAAGACCTGAGATACTGCCTGACACATGATAACGCCGACGTACTGGTAAAATACGAAAATGGCAGGCTGAAAGCCTGCTCCACAGAGTAATTCCACCTCACGGCCGCCCGATTCATCACAACTTTGACACTTTGCCTCTTGAAAAGAATAAGGAGTTTCATTACCTTTGCGAATTGCCTTTTTTCAAAGGTTGGAAATAACTGAACTAAACCCGGAACCCTTGGCTTTACCCTCTCTGATAAAATTCATATATAATGCAGGAAGCGAAGAAGTCATTCGCAGAGGGAAGAAAATATTTGCAAATGGATTTGCAGAACTTTCTTCGCACGATGATCTTGTAGGCAACGCTTTCTTTCATGTCAAAGACGATATATACAATACTTATTACAGAGTAAACATCCAAAACTATACATCTCCAAGGCAAATGCTTGTACGTTGCTCATGTGCTTACAACCTGGGTGAAATTTGCAAGCACGAGGCAGCCGCCCTTTTCCTCTTGCAGGATCTGATTGATAAGAACCTGGTAGGTATTGCGGGGCCTGCATATTATCAACAAAAGCATACCATTCTGAAAAGTAAGTTTATAGACCTCAAATCTATCAGAATGCTTGCCGGGCCTGCTAACTATGAAGCCGCAGTCGACTTTCTGCGAACCAATAAATGCAATATTCTCCATGCAGAAAATGAAACCGTAACTGCAGAACTGAAAGACAAAAGCACCTCCTTTCAGGTAATCCTCAAAAAGAATGAGAGCCAGTATTTCGATACCAGTTGCACATGCGACGAGCACGCATACCCGTTATGCGTTCACAAAACTGCCCTCTTCCTACAACTCCTCAACAATTTTGGTGCTAACTACTTCGATTCGATTAGGAACTGGGACAGACAAAAGGAAAAATTACTGGAAGGATACGGATACTCATTGGCAGACGACTGGGAAGGAAAATTTGAATTTACCTACAGAGATGGCAAACCATTTCTGAAAGTACTGGACGCTTCACTTAAGCGCGTCGCAGTGCCAAGGCTCCATACACCAGTACCTGCTGCCAGTACTACACTTGTCCAGGAGGATGACTCAGACGACAAAACGGAAGCTGACACAAGCTCGATCATCACAGTGGTGCTGAATGCAAACGAGAAATTATTCCCTTATATTTCTTTCGAGGTAATATCCGTCAACTATGACCGGGAAAGTCATTGCATCGTCGGAAAGGCGGCACAGGTAGAACTGTCGCGTATGCAACAAATTAAGGGCCTTACCGAAACGGGCAATCAGATAATTCAACTGGCCAGGAAACTGCAACAGGCAGAGATAAATAAATACCTCAACCGCAATTCGCCCTTCAGTGGAATCTGGGATGATATTAATCACCTGGCAGATGATCAGCTTTCGGAAGACTCCAAACTCCTGGTGGCGGAGTACCTGTTGCCCAAACTCAAAAGACTCTTTGAGTTGACAGACGATTTGCCTGTATTCTATTTGCCAAGAGGCAAGAGTTTCATCACCGATAATCTTGAGGAGGTCAGCATCAGCGACGCAAATCCGATACTCTCCTTTGAAGTGTCTGAAGACAAACAAGAAATTCTTTTTGAAAGCCTGGTAAAACTGGAATCACAAACCTTCCTGCTGGCAGATAACGAGTGGGAGTCAAATATGCTGCTTCTTTTTCACGGCAGCCTGTATCAGTGGGCCGATCCGGTTGAAAACCTGATTGCCGAAAAATTCAGAACCCCGTTGCGGGTACCTCAGGCTGCGTGGCCTGACATTCTCGACAAAGTAGTAATTCCGCTTACTCAAAATTACAGAGTGGACTTTGAGAAGAAGTTTATTCTGGAGATTAAGGAAGGGGAACCGGTTATCAGTGTACAACTGATTGAAAAAGGCGACTATCTGCTTTTTCAACCTGTATTTTCCTACAAAGGATTTACAGTAAAGCCCGACGAAAAGGAGACCATCGTTGTAGCTGACAAAGGAAAAGTCTTGCTGATCAGGCGCGATCTTGCAAGTGAAGATGCGTTTGTAGAGTCACTAAACAACCTGCACAGCCACTTCGTAAGCCAGCCACAGACCAAGGCACTGGCACTAAAGGGTGCAGACGTGCTTAAAAACAACTGGTTCTTTCTTTTTATCGACGTGATGAAGGAAAAGAAAATTCCGGTTTACGGGTTCGATGCACTTAAAAATTACAGGTTCAATACAGCAAGGCCTACTACCAAAATACACCTGTCGAGCCACATCGATTGGTTTGATGCCCAGGTAGAACTATCCTTCGGCAATCAGAGGATTGGCATTGCAGAAATTCAGAAAGCCTTAGCCAATAAGCAATCATTCGTACAATTGGGCGACGGCACACTGGGCGTACTTCCTGAAGAATGGATCAACAAATACTCCCTGCTCTTCAAACTCGGCGAAGGGAAGAAAGAAAGCCTCAGGCTGTCAAAATATCACTTGAGCATCATAGACGACCTCTATGAAAGAAGAGACGAAACAGAAATCAGTTTTGCTCTCGATGAAAAATTTGAGCGATTAAGACATTTCAAGTCTATTCCGGAAGTAAAACCACCGGCAGGGCTGCTGCTACAATTGCGTCCGTACCAACTTTCAGGCTTTCACTGGCTGAGCTATTTGCAGGAAGTAGGCTGGGGCGGCATACTGGCAGACGACATGGGGCTGGGAAAAACGGCTCAGGCACTTTCTGCTTTATTGTACTTCAAAGAAAATAACCACGGGCTGAAAGCACTTGTGGTGTGCCCCACCACTCTTATCTATAACTGGGAGAATGAGATAAAGAAATTTACCTCAGACATGAACTTCCATATTCATCACGGTAGCCTGCGTTCGCGGAATGTGGAAGAATTGGAAAGCCATGAAATCATCATTACTACCTACGGCACCCTTCGCAGTGATATCCAAATGCTACTGAAGATTCCTTTCGACTACGCTATTCTGGACGAGTCACAGGCAATTAAGAATCCTTTTTCAAAAGTGACCAAAGCCGCCTGTTTACTTCAGGCAAAGAACAAGATTTGCATGAGTGGTACACCACTCCAGAACAACACCTTTGACCTGTACGCACAGATGAACTTCCTGAATCCAGGACTACTCGGCTCAGTAGAATTTTTCAGGAACGAATTCTCAACTCCTATTGACAAGTTTGGTGAAAAAGAGCAGAAGGAACATCTCAGAAAGCTGCTCTACCCGTTTATACTCAGAAGAACAAAGGAACAGGTAGCCAAAGACCTTCCGGAGAAAACAGAGACCATACTCTTCTGCGAAATGGAAGACAAGCAAAGAGCTATCTACGACTCATACAGAGATGCGTACAGGGAACGCATTATCGGGTCAATCGAACAACAGGGTGTGGCACGATCTCAACTCACTATTCTCCAGGGCTTAATGAAGCTAAGGCAGATTTGCGACAGCCCTGCAATCTTAAATGAAGACGAAAAATATCCTAACCATTCTATCAAGTTAAGCGAACTCTCCAGAGAACTTACTGAAAATATTGGTGAACACAAGGTGCTTGTATTCTCTCAGTTTTTGGGTATGCTTGCATTAATAAAGCATCAACTTGAGAAAGATGGAATCACTTATGAATACTTTGATGGAAGTACCAGCCCTACAGACAGAGAAAAGGCGATTCAGAACTTTCAGCACAATGAATCATGCAGGGTATTTCTGATCTCTTTAAAGGCAGGAGGTGTGGGCCTTAACCTTACAGCAGCAGACTATGTATATATCGTGGATCCGTGGTGGAACCCCGCGGTGGAGCAACAGGCAATTGACAGAACACACCGTATCGGGCAGACCAAAAATATTTTTGCATACAGAATGATCTGCAAGGATACTATCGAAGACAAGATCCTTAAACTACAGGAACGAAAGAAAACACTTGCAAAAGAATTAATCTCTGATGACCAGGCATTTGTAAAATCTCTTACAAGAGAAGATGTAGAATATCTGTTTTCTTAATCAGGATGCAATAAAATTTTTCAACCGCTGGAATTCCCTCTTATCGTTAGAGTTGAATAAAGCAGTAATGTTCTTGCCTAGTTGGGAGAGGAAGCGGCTCACCAACGAACGCTTTTGGTAAACTTGGGTTTTCATGATGCAATACAATTTTGAGAATAAAAGATAGTTTTGGATTTAATGGGAACGTTAAAGTAACCATTTATTTAATATATAATCAACCGTATTATCACCCAGTTTTGTGAATCGTAAAAATACTATTCACAATTTATTCACAAATATAAGTGATTTTTGTTTTCTTCCTTCGGCCTGATATGGGTAAATCTGCCACCATAACGGTATTCGGGATTCTCAGTCAGTCTGATAAATAATCTTTGGAATAAACGGATAATAAAATTCCTTCCGGGGTTTCTCATAGCACAGAGACATTTAGGATTTAAATGGATTTTACCAACCAGCACGCACATACCGCCAACCTCCTCTATTTACGCTGTATCAAGCGGCTCCGGACACTCACATTATTATCATAACGGCCACTTTGTATAAATATTGTAAAGAAATCATATCAGTTAATAAAAAAAATAAGAGACCCTGATTATATCCTTTGTGGGAAATAGTTTCCCCGTAAATCACCTTGCCATACCGGCCTTCCTGCCCTAATATTTTATATACACCGCCCTATCCGTTATTTTTGCAACCATCATGATTGTACGCCTGATTCAAAAAAACTATCAGTTTATTATCGGCTGGCTCCTCTTCATCCTGCTGGGGCTGATTTACCTGTACAATTTTGATAAGGCCAGTTCCTTCATCACTGCAAACCCTCTTCACAACACTTCCCTTGACTATACCTTCCGCGTCATAACCACACTGGGCGACGGGCTCTTCATCGCTGCGCTGGGGGTGTTGCTTTTTATTCTCAAAGCTAAACGCCATTCTCTGCTGCTCCTTGCCTCATTTGCAGTATCCGGAATCATTGTACAACTGATAAAAATTATTTCACCTTCTCCCAGGCCGTCCCTTTTCTTACAACAACAGCACATCGACTATCCTTATTTCCTCGGCCAGATTACTTTGCACAACTTTTACTCATTTCCATCAGGCCATACTGCCGCCGCTTTTGCTGTAGCAGCATCGTTGGCTTTTTTGTTAAAAAACAAATCCTACTCATTCATCTTTCTGATGATGGCCATCCTTATCGGTTATAGCAGAATCTATCTCGGCCAGCACTTCCCCGAAGATGTAGTGGCAGGTTCTGCAATTGGTGTGGTATGCACGATAGCCACGATGGTTATACTGGATAGATTTTTCCCAAAGTGGCAGCAACTCTAATGCAGCTCCCATAAAAGAAGCAGCGGCACAGGCAGAATTCTAAATTGATTCGACTAAATTGCACCTTCATCTGTTTTCTGACGGATGTCATCCATCTGATTCATGACCAGTATTATTTTAGGTAGTATAATCCTCAGCTTGCTTCACGCCACAATTCCCAACCACTGGTTACCTATTATTGCTATTGGGCGCAAACAGGGATGGACACTTTCTGAAGTGCGAAAGGTTACCTTCCTTTCCGCTGTGGCACATGGTGTCAGCACGGTGCTCATAGGACTGGTTCTATTTTTTATAGGAAGCAACCTCGCCACTCATGTGGAATACTTCACTCATTGGATAGGTCCCTCAATCCTGATCCTCATGGGGCTTGTGTTTATCTACAGACACCACATGCATCACCACTTCCATGTGGACGAAAAAAAAATTGAAAATATCAGCAAAGGTAAAATCATCCTCGCGCTTACGGTTGCCATGTTCTTTTCTCCCTGCCTCGAAATAGAAGCTTACTTTCTGATGGCAGGAACCCAAAGCAGGTGGCTTGTATGGTTTATAGCAGCCTTATACCTGGTAATTACCATTACGGGGATGCTGATTCTGGTGCAACTGGCTTACAAAGGACTCCTGAAACTTAACTGGCACCGGTTGGAGCACAATGCAGGAATTATCACCGGCATCACCCTGGTGGCCACAGGAATCCTCTCTATCTTTATCCATTAACACTTACTTTTCACCTTTATAAATTCACTTAGGTTATTAATACTTTGTATATCTACTCCTAAGACAATAAATTTGCCCACACTTTAGAAGCAATGAAAGTAACCGACCATATCGCATCAGCCAAAGATGTGCTTATCTCCTTTGAAATTCTTCCTCCACTGAAAGGGAAAACAATAGAATCAATCTACAACCAACTGAACCCTTTAATGGAGTTTCAGCCCTCCTTTATCAATGTGACTTACCACCGGAGTGAGCAGATCTTTAAGAAGAGAGCCGACGGTTCGTTTGAAAAAATAGAAGTAAGGAAGCGCCCCGGGACAGTAGGAATTTGTGCAGCCATAATGACTCATTACAAGGTTGATGCCGTGCCTCACCTGATCTGTGGAGGATTCAGCAAACAGGAAACGGAGAACGCACTGATAGACCTCAATTTTCTGGGTATAGATAATGTACTCGTGCTGAGAGGTGATGCCAGCAAAAGCGAAACTGTATTTGACCCTGAGCCCGATGGGCATGCACACGCTATCGATCTGCTCAAACAAACAGTAAACCTCAATCACGGAATCTATCTTGAGGAAGATATAATAGACGGCTATAAAACCAGTTTCTGTATCGGCGTAGCAGGATATCCGGAAAAACATTTCGAAGCACCCAATATGGACACTGACCTGCGATACCTGAAAATGAAGGTGGATGCAGGAGCAGAGTATATTACTACACAGATGTTTTTTGACAATAGTAAGTATTATGCATTTGTAAAGTCGTGCCGCGACCTGGGCATTACAGTGCCCATTATCCCGGGCCTGAAGCCGCTCACTTCTAAACGCCAGCTTTCTATGTTACCACGTACATTCCACGTGGACATCCCTGCCGAATTGAGTAATGAGATAATGAAATGTAAAACGGATGCCGAAGTGGAAAAAGTAGGCGAGGAATGGCTTTACCAGCAATCTGTGGACCTGAAGAAATTTGGCGTACCCGTACTTCACTATTACACACTCGGCAAGCAGCATGTTATAGAAAACGTGGTTCGGCGAATTAAGTAACCGGCAGCCGGTTAGCGTTCTGATTTTTCGGCAAACTGACTCAACAGCAGCCCATATACCCTCTGATTAATACGGATAGGATACTTTGCTTTAAGCTGTTCAGTCCACTCTTTCTCCAGCAATTTTTGATATTCATCAATCACGGCCCCTCTCGCATCTTCAAAAGACATTGGGAGGCCGGATGGATAGGTCTTCACAACCTGGACAAAGGTAGCTGTACCATCAAATCTGTTTACTTTAATATCAGAGATCCCTACACGTATATCGTGTGCAGGTAGCGGTATTGCACTATAGTCATATCTGGCAGAATCCGCCATCACATTTCCATGATGGGCATCGACCACCTCTTTCCACGTTTCTTTCTGCAATGCGTTCTTTGCTTCTTTTGCGATAGCTTCATTACTACACGAAAAAATAACCACATCTGCACTCGCCTTCCACTTGTATTTATCTTTTTGCTGCATATACAATTTCAAAAGTCCTGCAGTATCCTCTGACGCTTTCTGCCACACCTTCTCCTGCATCACCTCAAAAAGCATATTCCCTTCCTCAAACTCCTTCAGTTGCCTTACATAATTTGTATCAAAGGTTTCAAGTCTTTTCTGGTAATTGGCGAGGATAGAGGCTTTTTCAAAATCCGGCCACAACTGCTTATAGGACTCGTGCATATCGGCACGCCATACTTTACCTGAATTTCTGAGAAACAAATCCCAGTCAGACACCTTCGTCTCTGATCCGTCATTAAAAGTAAACAGTACCGTTTGCTGATTCACCGTGCCGGAGGTGATCAGTTTATTGACCCATAAAGAGGTATCTGTCACTTTATAGAGATCCTGCTTATTGACTGTCAATGCATGGAAACCTGTTTTCTCCCTGGCGGAAGCAAGTAATTTCTGCCTGGCAGATTCTGCCCTGTCATCAGCAAGCACCTCCTGTCTTACATGATATAACACCTCTTCATTGTCCTTTACTGGGAAAGGGGTTGCGGATATCCTCTTTAGAATATGATAACCAAAGTCGGTTAGAAAAGGTTTTGAAATATCTCCGTCATGCTTTAGGGCAAAGGCCTGATTCTCAAAATCCAACGTGTATTTTCCTACTATAAACTCAGGTAACTCGCCCCCTCTGAAATAAGAATTTCTATCGTCGCTATAGGTTTTAGCCAGTGCTGCAAAGTCTGCCCCTTTCTTCAAAGCCTGATACAGGGAGTCGGCCAGAGACCTTACCCTTGCCTCATTCTTTCTGCCAGGTTCAAAGGCCAAAAGTATCTGAGCTACTTTGACCTTACCTGCTGCCGGGCGCTCGCTCTGCTTGTAAAAAATGTAATATGCCCCATTAAATTTCATCGGACCACTATAGGAACCCACTGATAAATCATACACCACATTTTCAATTTCCCAGGGCAGTGTAAATGCGGTTATAAATCCTAAATCTTCTTTTGCAAACTGCAAACCCTCCGCCTCAAGGGCCTTTGTATCCACCACTCCTCCATTCCGGAGTGTACTCAGTACCCGATCCGCTGCCTGTACAATTGTGCTACTGTCCTTCTTTGAGTCAGGCGAAAGCCTGTAAGAAATTACTCTCACATCTTTTCGGCTCCGCTGCAAGGCCTGATTCACCAAAAATTCCATTTGAGCATTGTCCAGAAGGTAATTCTTCTCAATTTGTAATTTATAATTCTGCAAGTCGGCCTGAAGAGCCGGGAGTGTGTCTAAACGCTGATCCCTGGCATCCTGAACCTTCAGCTTAAAAAGAGTGTACAGGTCCAGGTAAGTTTTCAGATCATTCTTTACCGTATCCGAGGCAATCTTATTCTTACTATAAGCATACTTAAACTCGTCTGCACTTACTGCATAAGGCCCGTAGGTAAACAAGGTTTGTGAAAATACATTTCCCGCTATCGTCCCGAAAAGGAACAGCAAAAAAAATCGTTTCATCTTTGGAGGGTTGTTCTTATCTCTCTGAGGTACTCTTTAATCTCGACTTGATTACCTCATCAAATTGTTCTAAAGTTAGCTTTTTGGCAATAATTCGCTTCTCACTATCCAGCAAAAACACTGTCGGTGTTTCAATCACATTATACAACTGTCTGTAAGATGCCCTGCCGGCTTTTTCTACCGCTTTACTCTGTGCACTGCTTTCATACACATTAGTCCAGTCATTAAGTTTATGGTCGTCAATAAACTGCTTCCACTTGTCCATCGCATCATTATCAGTCAGCACTGTAAAAATTCTGACACCTTCCGCTTTCCATCTGGCACGATAAAAGCTATCCACCCTCGGCAGTTCCTTCTGGCAATGACCACAATTAGGATCCCAAAAAACCACAACGGTAAAAGCCGCCTTGATATTGTAAAGAGAAGTCTCCTTCCCGTTTCGATCAGTCATAACCATCTGTCCTGCAGGAGCACCGATGAGGTTCCCCATCAACATATAAGCTCTGTCTGTTATCGACTTGATTTGTTTTTCATTCAGCCACGAACTCACCCCCTTCGAGTGATACTTTTCAAAAAAATGGACAAATACTTTATCTTGTCCCATATACTTAGGCTGATAATACTCATCTGTCAGCCAGTTCAATAAGAACTTGTACATGCCGGGTGAAGTGCGGCTCAAAAGCAACAAATAATCTGCTTCTCTAATCACTGAGTCGGCATTGGGGTCAATTACCTGCCTGAAATAACGCTCTAATTTAGGAAGAAAGAAAGGTGTGCGAATAATCCTGTCATCCCTGAACGTAATATTATCCCAATAGTGCTTCTTGAAGTATTGGTAATTCTCTAAAGAATCCAGTTTTGTTTTTGGGGCAGTGTGCGGTACCGTCGGTTCCTTCATGGCCATCAACAGGGCTGCTACCATCGACCCGGGATGTTCTTTCACCAAAGTATCCCGAAACTGATTCAGCTCACTGTTAAGAAGTCTGTAATTGTTTTCATGGAACGCGCTGTCTTTAGCGGTCGTGGATTTCTGATAAGCTTCTCTCTCCTGCTGAAGCATTGGCGCCTTCTCCGCTATGAATTGCTGATAGATGTCAAACAATTTATTCTCTGCAGAGCCATCTACCTTAGTGCCTTTAAATAGATTCAAGGTATCAGGCACGCTCACGGTAATCTGTTTTTCATTCCCTACCAGAAAATCATAATAGAAACGCTTACCCGGAAAAACAATGCTATATACTCCCGGAGGCAATTCCTTATCGCTGTGAAAATCTACCATACCCCGCTCATTGATAGTGCCTGAATCCTGTATATTCATATTCGAACCGTAATAGTATGTGAGGTAAGCTACGCCGGTATCGAACTGGGGCGCACTTAACACTATACTATAATTCTGGGCTTCTGCACTGTATCCAATCATGAGGAACAGGATGGCACTAAAAGTCTTCATTACCTTACACATGTGTACAAAAATATTTATTTGGTACAGTAAAAGAAATGAATCTAAAAGGATTAACATAACAAAAATACAGTTCCTGCTGTATGCGCCTTTCGCACAATCCCTCTATCTTCGCGCCGTGAGAAAGAAAAAGATAAAACCGGTAATTACAGATGTGGTCTTTACGGGCTATGCGGCTCTTGGGAAAGCCATCGCAAGGCCCGAAGGAAAAGTGCTCTTTGCTGATGGTGTGGTACCTGGAGATATCGCAGATATTCAAATTACAAAAAACAAGAAGGACTGGGCAGAGGGCAGACTCGTTCAGTTGAAGCAAGCGTCGCCTGACCGGATCACCCCTTTATGTAAACATTTCGGTATCTGTGGCGGATGCCAATGGCAAATGCTACCCTATTCTAAGCAACTCGAGTATAAACAGGCAGAGGCAGAAGGGCTATTCAGAAAACAGAAGATTGAAGCACCTGTATTACCCATTATTGGCTCCGACCTCTCCTACGAGTATCGCAACAAATTAGAATTTACTTTTAGCGACAGGGAATTTCTCACTCAGGAAGACTTCAAATCCGGAGTCAAGGCAGGAGACGCCCTTGGATACCATATTTCAGGCTTCTACGACAAAGTACTTAACATCACTGAATGCCACCTGATGAATCCCGTAAACGACCGCATCCGAAACGGGCTCAGGGATTTTGCGGTCCGGAATAAGATGCCTTTTTACAATGTAAAAATCCATGAAGGATGGCTGAGAAATATGGTAATCAGATACTCCACTCTCGGTCAGTGTATGGTAAATATAGTTATTAGCAAAAAACATCAGGAGTGGCAACAACAAATTGAAGACTTTCTGCATTCACAGTTTCCCGAGATAACCACACTATTATTTACAGAAAATACCAAGCTCAACGACAGCCTTTATGATCTTGAGCCCGAAATAGCCTATGGGCCCGGAGTTATTTACGAACAACTGGGGGCGTTACAATTCAAAATTTCGCCTCAGTCATTCTTCCAGACCAACTCCTTCCAGGCCAGAAAACTGTACGATGTAGTTAAAAATTTCGCAAGGCTTCAGGGTACTGAAACAGTATATGACCTGTACTGTGGCACCGGCAGTATCGGGCTCTATCTCGCAGATAATGCCAGGCAAATAATCGGGGTTGAAACTATCCCGAATGCGATCAAAGATGCAGAAGAAAATGCATCACTTAACCACATCAGCCATGCACGCTTCTTCACTGGAGACGTAATACGGGTATGTAATGACGGATTCTTTAAAGCGCATGGGAAACCCGATTTGGTAATCGTGGATCCTCCCCGGGCAGGGCTGCATGAATCACTCATAAATCAACTGCTCGCTATCCAGGCACCCCGAATCGTTTATGTAAGCTGTAACATTGGCACGCAGGCACGCGACCTGCAATTGCTGGACAAAAAGTATGATGCCGTACACCTTCAACCCGTTGATATGTTCCCGCAGACATACCATATCGAATGCGTCGCTGAATTGACGCTGAAAGCCCGGGATACCCTGTCTGAAATGCCTTAAATACTAATGACAGTATTTTTATTCAGCGTGATTCTCTTGCTGGCTTTTTTCAATTTACTTATCTTGCAGCACTTTATACAATTACTATTCCTCTATGCTTCCCAAATTCAAACGCGTCTTATTAAAACTTTCCGGTGAATCCCTGATGGGCGAAAACTCTTTCGGGCTGGATCCCAAGGTGCTTGCTCAGTATGCTGAAGATATCAAATCCATTACAGAACTCGGTGTTCAGGTGGCCATTGTAATCGGAGGTGGCAATATCTACAGGGGAATGAACGAGGCGGAAACCGGTATAGAACGCGCGCAGGGAGATTATATGGGAATGCTGGCTACTGTTATCAATGGTATGGCCTTACAAAGTGCGCTGGAGAAGATAGGAATCTACACCAGACTGCAGAGTGCCATCAAGATGGAACAGGTAGCCGAGCCCTATATTAGGCGCAAAGCAATCAGGCACCTTGAAAAAGGGAGAGTAGTGATTTTTGGGGCCGGTACGGGAAATCCTTACTTTACCACAGACACTGCGGGTTCGCTCAGAGCTATTGAAATAAAAGCAGATGCCATCCTGAAGGGCACCAGGGTGGACGGAATCTACAATGCAGACCCTGAGAAAGACAAAAAAGCTAAGAAATTCAACAAAATTTCTTTCTCTGACTGTATTTCCATGAATCTCAAAATTATGGATATGACAGCCTTTACGCTATGCAGAGAAAATAATTTGCCCATTCTGGTATTTAATATGGACACCCCGGGTACCCTGCTGAGGGTGGTGACCGGAGAAAAAGTAGGAACTTTGGTAACTGGATAATTTACCTTAATTTCGAAAGCCAATTCTATCCAGCCAGCTCCTTGTGAGAGTTTATCCTTTGAATATCACAGTAACGTTTCTATTACCCCCCACGAAACAATGATGGTTATTTAAGTCAATTGTATGTGGATTTGGATTGTTTCATTTGCGATTCTAATCGCCTGTGTCATTTTTATTTGGCGGGTGTTAATTAGTAGTTACAAGTTGATACCTATGGATAAAAAATCTATGATATTTAATAATTTAAGCCCTTCTGATATCTCCTTTCACATGGAAACTCTACGAAATATTAAGGCTAAACTAAAATCACTTGAGGACCAAAACGCTTATTTTGAAATTCAACTTAAGAAGCTGATCCAAAAACTCGACAACCTCGAGGAATCCAGGACGAAAGTGAATCCGGCCGTGTTCGCATTCAACGAAGCTGCCCCTAAACCCGAAGAAGAGGAAGACTGGAAGGAATTATATTATGAAGAAAATGAAAAGAAAGAAAAATTAGAAAACGAACTCGACACGACGCAGCAGGAATTGGAAGCTCTTAAAGAAATGCTGAAAGGAAGAATGCCCGTAAACGAGGATATTGAATCGCTGAAAAAAGACTATGAACAAAAAATCCTGGAAAACAAGGAGCTTCAGAGTCACATCGAAAACCTCGAAGCTCAGGTAAAGTCGGCAATTAGTATCAGTGTAGAATACGAAACACTCCAGAAAGAGGTGGAAACCCTGAGAAATACTGCCTCACAATTCAATGAACTCAATAGCAATTATAACAACAGCTTAGCCGAAATCCAGGCACTACAGAACACAATAAACGAGTTGCACACACAACTTCAGCAGCATACCCTAACACAGGGCGATCACGAGGCTCTAGCACAAGAGTTAGAAAAACTTCGAAGTGACGCCGCAGAGACGAACAATTATAGGGAAAATCTGGAAACCAAAACTGCTGAAATACACCTGCTTCAGGATCAACTCGCATCACTTCAACTGCAACTGAGCGGACAAGAGGATAAGGACAAGCAGATTCAACAGCTAAGAAATGAAGTTGAAATTCTCCGGTCAAGTGCTTTACGATTTGAATCTCTTAAAAATGAAGTGAACAACAAAGTGTCCGAAATCGAATCATTAAGGGAAGAAATTACCGGACTTCAATCACAACTACAATCAGAGAAAGAAAAAGAAAGTCAGTTGACTGAAATGCAGGCACAGGTAGCACATTTGCGAACCGGCCTGATGAATTTTGAATCGCTAAAGAGTGATTACAATGCAAAACTCAACGAGATTCAGTCTTTGCAAAACCATATCAACAACCTGCAAAATCAGTTGCAGGCTGAAAAACAAAAAGACGGACAACTCGCTGCACTTAAAGGCGAAACAGACCAGTTAAGGTCTCAACTCGAAGACTTTAATTCACTGAAGAGCAATTACGACGGAAGACTTTTAGAAATAGAAGCTATGCAAAATCACATTGGTGATATGCAGAGGCAACTGGAAGCCGCATCTGAAAAGGAAAGAGCACTGGAAATACAACTGAAGAAAGAAATTGAGCTTAAAAACCAACTCTCCTACAACGAGTCAATACTTACCTCTCTTAAAAGCGAAAACGAAGGACTGAAAAGTCAGATTACTGAAATGGCATTGAAGAATGCCGAGGTAGAAAAACAACTGATGAAAATGAGAGAACTTGAAAGCAGGGTAAACTTATTTGAGAACGAAAAATCAAAAATGATATCCGAACTGGAATCAATGATTGAGAAGACAAAATCCTTTAACCAGTAATTGTCTTCAATTCATTCCCTTTAAATAGATTGGCATTTTACAGCACAGGGTTACCTTTGTCAAAACCCGTAATACCATGTCAGTCGATCTCAGTATTTCAGATATAAGAAAGGTTTACAAACAAAAGTCGCTCAGCGAAAAGGATGTGAAAGCAAATCCTGTAGAACAGTTCCATGCCTGGTGGGATGAAGCTATGGGTGCCCATATTGATGAAGTAAATGCCATGACACTCGCCACCTGTACTACTGACGGCAGGCCATCAGCCAGAATTGTATTACTCAAGGGAATAGACAGAGAAGGCTTTGTGTTCTTTACTAACTACACCAGTCGCAAGGGTACAGAAATCGAAAATAATCCACGCGTGGCGCTTTTATTCTTCTGGAAAGAATTAGAAAGGCAGGTAAGGATAGAGGGGAATATTGAAAAAATTGACGAGGCAGATAGTGATACCTATTTTCATTCCAGGCCGGTTGAAAGCCGCATCGGTGCCTGGGTATCTCCACAAAGCAGCACTATCCCCGGCAGGGACTTTCTCGAAGAAAGAAGGATAGAAACTGAGTTACGATTTAAAGATAGTGATATTGCGCGGCCTCCATTCTGGGGAGGATACATTGTGCACCCCCTCTCGATAGAGTTTTGGCAGGGGCGGCCGGGCAGACTGCATGACCGTATTCTATATACAAAAAAGGATAACAACTGGACAATTAACCGCCTTGCTCCCTGACAGGAGTGCGCTGACTCCTAATAGTCAGGCTACAACCACCTCCACATTAAATGCTGTAATGAGTTACTTCTTATCGGCTGCGGCAGCTTTTCCTTTCTTAGCATTGGCTGGGCGCTTCTTCCCGAACGAGCCTTTGAATATTTTTCCTTTCTTACTTTTTTTATCTCCTTTTCCCATGGTCTGTAGTGCTTTATAAATACGTCAATAAAAAAAGCAAGATACAAATAATTATATCTTGCTTTTTGAAGTACTGAATTCAGCTAATTAAATTTTAGATGACAATTCTTTTCCCGGCTTAAAGCGAGCAACTTTTTTAGCTTTGATCTTGATCACAGCTCCGGTTTGTGGGTTACGTCCGTTACGGGCAGCTCTCTTAGAAACAGAGAAAGTACCGAAACCAACTAAAGTAACTTTACCACCTCCTTTCAGAGTTTTAGTTACAGCTGTGGTAAAAGAATCCAAAGCTGCATTTGCCTGGGTCTTGGTAATACCTGCGTCATCAGCCATTTTTGCGATTAATTCTGACTTGTTCATGTTTGAAATTGTTTGATTTTTTAAACGGAGCAAATATATAAGGTTTTTGACCTAAACAATATTTTTTGAGAATTATTTTTACACCTTTTATCCTCTGAAACGCCCAATGGCAAAGGATTTTGAGAATTGTATTAATCAGGAACCCTTATTTTTCCCAATTAGGGCAGCCCGGCTCCCCCACTTTCGGCCCGGATTCGCAGGCAGCTACTTCCCGGCAACAGATTTTTCTTATGAAAGACTCCTTAAAATACGGTCAGATTTGCTTCATCACTGTTTGAAAAAACACAGCTTTTTCGCCCCATAAATCGAAAACTTTTCCATGAAATTCTGACTGAAAATTATCGAGATACCGACGCAATTCACCTTCGGTGCGAAACCCCACCTGCAAAACCATCGTAGTGCCCTGCTCATCATCATGCCCCATCAACTGGTGCAACTGAGTATGGGCGATATCTCCCAAAGAAAGAAAAGCAGGAATAAATTCCGCATCCATCCATTCCTTCCACTCCGGATAGATGTCGTGCTCCACTTTAAAAGTCATGTTGAGTGTGTACATCGCAAATGAATTAAGTACAATACTTTTCTTTATAATTCCTTTTCACAATTAATATACAGAGGTATTGTCAATGTCCCCGGGTTCAATGTAGTAATAATTTCCCAAGGCTTTAACCTGTATCCAACTACCTTTCTAACAACTAAGAAAACAATCTAAACCCTCCTTATAATTCCTATATAGTTACCTGAAAAAAACTTAAGAACACACTCTCGCGAAACATACCGACGCTGCAAAGTGATCGGAATATTAAAACCTTAAAACCACTGACACCGGGCAATGGTCGCTATGTTGCACTTCCGGCAGTATTCTTGCATCTGCAATGTGTGGTGCAAGGTTTTCTGTGACACTGATATAATCAATCCGCCACCCCTTATTCTCTAGTCTCGTGCTCTTCCTTAATTGATGCCACCAGGTGTACTGATGGGGTTGCTGGTTCACCTCTCTGAAAGCATCCACAAAACCATTAGCAAAAAGTGTATCCATCCATGCCCTCTCTTCAGGGAGGAATCCTGACGAGTTCTTGTTTGATTTCGGATTATGAATGTCAATCTCCTTATGTGCAATATTATAATCACCACACACTATGAGCTGTGGCCGGGTTTTTCTCAGCTTCTTTAAAAAAACCATGAACTCATCAAGCCACTGATATTTATAGGATTGCCTTTCATCACCTGTAGTCCCTGAAGGAAAATACGCATTGACCACAGTGAGGTCGCCAAAGTCAGCCCGGATTACTCTGCCCTCTTTATCGCTCTGGCCATTCCGGTTCCCCAATTGCATATTGTCAGGGAGCAGTTTGGTAAGGATTCCTACACCACTATATCCTTTTTTTTCTGCACTGAAGAAATAAGGCCTGTAGCCAGCCGTCTCAAATATGGAATTGTCTATATCCTGAGGTTGTGCCTTAATTTCCTGGAGGCAGATGATATCTGCAGGATCCGTCATTAGCCAATCCGAAAAACCTTTTCTGACAGCCGCACGAATCCCGTTAACATTATATGTGATTATACGTATATCCATTACATTTACACATCGTAGGCCAGTTGTGGCCTTAACCACTTTTCTGATTCCTGAACCGGCACACCCTTCCTGGCTGCATAATCCTCAACCTGATCTTTCATAATCTTTCCTACGCCAAAGTAAGTACTGTCAGGATGGGCAATATACCAGCCACAGACTGAAGAAGCAGGATACATTGCCAGTGCATCAGTCAAAATTGTTCCTGAATTTTCAGTCGCATTAAGCAGTTTAAACAACTTCCTCTTTTCTGTATGCTCCGGGCAAGCCGGATATCCGGGTGCAGGTCGAATACCCTGATACATTTCTCTGATCAGCGCTTCATTGGTCAGATCTTCATCTGCGGCATAACCCCAGAACTCTTTCCGCACACGTTCGTGCATAGTTTCCGCGAATGCTTCTGCCAGCCTATCGGCCAGTGCCTGCAGGATAATCTTATTATAATCATCCATCTGATCAATGAACCTCTGCAAGTGAGGTTCGATGCCATGAATAGACACGGCAAAGGCACCCATATAATCACCTCCGGGTTTAATAAAATCGGCGAGAGAACGGTTAGGCTGCCCGGCGGCTTTCTTCATCTGTTGTCGCAGAAACTCCAGTCTGACCTTCTCTCCTTCCTGCGTAGTGATCTCCACCGAATCATCATCAATAGCACTTGCCTCCCACAATCCAATGACCCCACTGGCAGTAAGCCATCTTTCTTCAATAATCTTCCTAAGCAGTAACTGTGCATCTTCAAAGAGTTTTGTTGCCGCTTCACCGGTTACCTTATCTGAAAGAATCTGAGGGAACTTACCATGTAGCTCCCATGCAATGAAGAATGGTTGCCAATCGAGATGGGTAATAATTTCACGAAGGTCATAATCTTTGAAGGCCTTCACCCCAAGCATTTTAGGTTTCACAGGATGATAGTTATCCCAATCAGCCCGGTATTTATTCTTCTTTGCCTCTTCGTAGCTCACCATAGGCTTCACTGCACGTTTATTGGCAAAGTCTTCTCTCAATTTCGCATACTCATCACGGATACCTTTCAAATACTCATCCTTAGTATCCTTGTTGAGCAAACTTCCCACAACCGTCACGCTTCTGCTGGCATCCAGCACGTGTACCACCCCTTTATCATATTCAGGTGCAATCCTTACAGCCGTATGCAATCTGCTGGTGGTAGCCCCTCCGATAAGAAGCGGTATATCAAAATGATTTCGCTGCATCTCTTTAGCTACATGTACCATTTCGTCAAGTGATGGTGTAATCAAGCCACTCACACCCACCATTGCAGCATTGATCTCTTTGGCCTTTGCAAGTAATTTCTCTGCCGGCACCATCACACCCATATCAATTACCTCGTAACCATTGCAGCCCAGCACTACGCCTACAATATTCTTTCCGATATCATGCACATCTCCCTTTACGGTAGCCATCAGGATTTTAGCAGCACCCTCTTCATTTTCGGTAAGTATTCCTTTCTCAATATTTTCCTTCCTGAGCTTCTCTTTCTCCGCTTCGATAAATGGGAATAGATAGTTCACGCTTTTCTTCATCACACGGGCACTCTTCACCACCTGGGGCAGGAACATTTTACCGCTGCCAAAAAGATCTCCCACTACATTCATCCCATCCATCAATGGCCCTTCGATGACATCCAGTGGCTTGGGATATTTCAAACGTGCTTCTTCTGTATCTTCCTCAATATAATCTGTGATGCCATTTACCAGTGAATGGGTAAGACGCTTTTCCACGCTTTCCTTTCTCCATGCTTCATCCTTTACCTGTTCTTTACCTTTCGACTTCACCGTCTCCGCAAATGCCAGCAATTTATCTGTTGCATCCGGATTACGATTCAGAATCACATCTTCCACGAGTTCCTTAAGTTTCGGTTCGATCTGCTCATACACCTGAAGTTGTCCTGCATTCACTATTCCCATATCCATTCCCGCCTTGATGGCATGATACAAAAACACAGAATGCATCGCCTCACGGACGGTATCGTTGCCACGAAATGAAAACGAAAGGTTGCTTACGCCGCCACTCACATGAGTTAAAGGCATAAGTCGTTTTACCTCTTTTGTAGCCTCGATAAAATCTACTGCATTGTTATTATGTTCTTCAATACCTGTGGCGACAGGAAAAACATTGAGATCAAAGATGATATCCTGAGGATCCATCCCAACCTTTTCAGTCAGGATTTTATATGCTCTTTCAGAAATCTCAATCCTTCTGGGAATATTATCAGCCTGGCCGCTTTCGTCAAATGCCATCACAATTACGGCAGCGCCAAAATCTTTACAAACCAAAGCCTCCTGTATAAACTTCTCCTCCCCTTCCTTGAGCGAAATAGAATTTACAATACACTTTCCCTGTACACATTTTAATCCGGCTTCAATGATATGAAATTTTGAAGAATCAATCATAATGGGAATCTTAGCCACATCCGGCTCGGACTGTAACAGATTCAGAAATTTCACCATTGCCCTCTCGCCATCCAGCAAAGCATCATCCATATTCACATCCAATACCTGCGCCCCTCCTTCTACCTGCTGGCGTGCAATTGACAACGCCTCTTCATAATTTTCTGCCTTGATCAGGCGGTCAAATTTTTTGGAACCGGTTACGTTCGTACGTTCTCCTACATTTACAAAAAGAGAGTCTGGTTTTATCACTAATGACTCCAGGCCGGAAAGACGTAAAAAAGGATGGATAGTACTCATTGTTTCAATTATTTCGTATGTCTATTGTAGTTATATATCAGACTTCGACTAATTCAGGTAGCTGCCGGGGTTCAAATTTCCCCACTGCTTCTTTGATATGCCTGATATGTTCGGGAGTGGTTCCGCAGCACCCGCCCACTATATTTAAAAATCCCTCCTTAGCCCATTCCTCAATAATATGTGAAGTGACATCCGGTGTCTCATCATACTCACCAAAAGCATTCGGTAAGCCTGCATTAGGATAGGCTGAAGTATAACATGCTGCCAGGCCACTCAATTCCTGAATGTGTGGCCGCATTTCCTTTGCCCCCAGTGCACAGTTGAGTCCCACACTCAATGGTCTTGCATGCATTACAGAGATATAAAAAGCCTCTAGCGTCTGGCCACTCAGTGTTCTGCCACTAGCGTCAGTAATCGTACCACTAATCATAATAGGTAACTCTTCCTTACCACTCTCTCTGAAGTACTTCCTGATTGCATAAATAGCCGCTTTGGCATTCAGTGTATCAAAAATAGTTTCAATAAGAAGCAGGTCCGCACCTCCGTCTGACAGTCCTCTTATCTGCTCATAGTAGGCAGCAGCCACTTCATCAAAAGTTACTGTCCTGTAACCCGGATTATTTACATCGGGAGAAAGGCTTAGTGTTTTGTTCAATGGGCCTATAGCTCCTGCAATAAATTTAGGTTCTGAGTCAGGGTGTTCCTTCATATACTCGGCAACTGCATCCTTCGCACACTGCACTGCTGCTATATTCAGATCATAAGCAATATGCGATAGATCATAATCTGCCTGTGCGATAGATGTGCTACTGAAAGTATTCGTCTCAATAATATCGGCACCCGCATCCAGATATCCTTTGTGAATCCCCTTGATAATATCCGGGCGGGTAATACTCAGGAGGTCATTATTCCCTCTAAGATCTTTTTTGGAGTCTTTGAAGGCTTCTCCCCGGAAATCTTCTTCGCTAAGTTTATAGCCCTGTATCTGTGTACCCATGGCGCCATCAATAATCAGAATGTGCTTCTTCAATAAATCATTTATCGGATGAGACTTCATTTTGCATTGTTTTTTAAACTGCTTTATTATTTCTTCTTCGGCCTGAGGATATATTTAAGGAACGAATAGCCGATAATCCCAGATATAAGCGACCCAATCAGTATGGATATCTTGGATTCCGAAATCAAAAACGGATCATTGAATGCCAACAGCGTAATAAATATCGACATGGTAAAGCCTATCCCTGCCAATAACCCGGCACCTACTACCTGTATCCACTTCAATTCTCCGGGTAATGCTGTGATTCTACTCTTTACTGATATGAAGCTAAACAGAAATACTCCTATAGGTTTGCCTACTACCAGGCCCACAATGATTCCCAGGCTTGAAGCCGTTAAAAGTCCTGTGTCCCACTTATCACCAAATACTATAGCAGTATTGGCAAGTGCAAATATGGGCAACACCACAAACGACACCGGCGCATGAAGCCACGTCTGTACTTTGTATGACAATGCGCGCTTTGCACCTTTCTCAAAAGGTAAGGCAAAGGCAAGGAGGATACCTGCAAGTGTAGCATGCACGCCCGACTTAAACATAAAATACCACATCACGCCACCCAGCAGGAGGTAAATCCACAATTGCCTGATACCTGCCCTTGAAAATAATGTAAGCGCAATCCATATCCCAAGCACAATTGCCAGATTCGTTAATGAAAGCTGGCTGGTGTAGAAGAAGGCTATCACCAGTATCGCTCCCAAATCATCAATGACTGCAATTGCCGTCAGAAAAACCTTTAGTGAGAAAGGAACCCTGTTACCTAAGAGAGAAAGGATGCCGATTGCAAAGGCTATATCTGTAGCCATCGGGATGCCGAAGCCGTGTATATTCGGAGTTCCCAGGTTGAAACTCACATAAATTAAGGCAGGTACTACCATGCCTCCTAGTGCTGCAAATACAGGCAATAAGCCAGTACGTGCGGATGACAATTCGCCCACAAATAATTCGCGCTTCAATTCCAATCCTACCATCAGGAAGAAAATTGCCATTAAGGCGTCGTTCACCCACTGCTCTACCGACAACATGCCGAGATGGGTATGCCAGAAATTCACATATCCTTCCCCTACGGTCGAATTAGCTAAGAGTAATGAAATGATGGTACACACCACGAGGAGGATACCTCCTTTTCCGCTCTCAAAAAAATCTTTAAATGTCTGGGTAATCTTCATACGATTATTTCACCTTCAGGTCAGCGTCACCGGGGCTGGAAATAACCAATAATAAACGATACTAATTCTGCAATGAGTGGGTCGTTTATTAGTTCGATTGTTTATTAAGGCCCTGATGAGGTTGAACAATAAACAAATCCACCTCAGCGTGCAAAATTAGCCGAAAGGTTTTAGATTTCAAAAACTACCGGACTTACCGCGTCCCTTCTGAAACTCCTTTCCGCCCCTGCCGTTAAAATTCTCAGTTTTTCTCAGGACTGCTTGCAACATTCCTTTTCCCGAACAAAAAGAAACTTGAAGACTTTCCTGATAAAACCACCTATTGCTTTTCCCATCGCCTAATGTTTCCGGTTTAGTTTATAAATATTATCTATTTCAGTTCCAGCAGGCATTTCAAATACCGTATGGATGACACCGTCTCTCACATCATACACCCACCCATGAAGATGAGGATAGTTGCCGCTATTCCATGCGTTCTGAATGATGGAAGTCTTTGCAAGATTGAGTACCTGTTCCTTGACATTCAAAAGCGTAAATAATTGTCTTTTCTCCTCTTCCCCCTGCTTTGACTCAATCTCGGCTCTATGCATCCTGTACACATCCTTTATATTCCATATCCACTGATCCATTAGTCCATAACTTTCATCCTGCATAGCGGCCTTAATGCCGCCACAATTATGGTGGCCACAGACAATAATATGCTTTACATGCAATATTTCCACCGCAAATTGCAACACGCTCAGCAGATTCAGATCTGTTGACAATACCATATTGCTTATGTTGCGATGCACAAATATTTCGCCCGGCTCGGTACCTGTAATGCGGTCGGCAGGTACGCGACTGTCGCTACAGCCAATCCACATAATCTCAGGATGCTGATGAGAGGCCAGACGGTGAAAGTAATCAGGGTCTTCTGCCACCTGAGACGAAGCCCATTCTGCATTGTTTTTTAGGAGCCTGTAATAACTGTCCAACTAATTTTATTTTTACATATTTAACCCACCGCAGGTACAAACCACCTGCCCTGTGATATAACTACTGAGTTCTGATGCCAGAAACAAAGCCACATTAGCTACCTCCTCAGGGCTTCCGAATCTACCTAAAGGTATTCTCGATAAATAACCTTGTGCACCTTCTCCTTCTTTCAGATACTGTGTCATATCTGTCTCGATAAATCCCGGAGCAATTGCATTGCAACGAATGTTGCGGCTTCCCACTTCCGCAGCTATAGACTTTGTGAATCCTATAATTCCTGCTTTACTCGCTGCATAGCTGCTCTGGCCTGCATTTCCT
>JACFNA010000292.1 GCA_019455085.1 Chitinophagaceae bacterium | reverse complement strand
CGACTACGAAACACTTGGTGAACTGTTTCGGGCAGCGCAAAAAGATTCACTGAAAATTACCATAGCTGAACAAATATGGCTGATTATCATAGAGATTGTAGTAAAAGTGTCCGAAATTCTTGATATAGACACAGAAGCGTTCATGCAGAAACTACTTTCTGAAAATGAAACACTTGCAAAATACTTAAATTTCAAGTGCCTACCGAATGTGGGTTAAATGGAGCTTGCGAAAGTTGAGTAATGGAGTTTTTTAATCTTAAACCTTAGTAGAAAAAGGGTTTACAATTGCGGTTAAAACCTTATTGTGTTTTGAATAATAAGGTTTAAATATTTTTATACTGTTGTTTTCTACTAAGGTTTTGGGGCATGGAAATATGGTTTTGTGGCGCGATGGGTGCAGTGGAAGTTCTGAGCTCTGAGTGTTGAGTTCTGAGTGTTGAGTTCTGAGTATTCGGATGACGGTGGGCTGAGTATTTTATCATAAACCTTAAAAGCAAATAATGAATTCGCGCAAAGTATTTGCTATTGATAACGCCATCCCCAATCGTTTAGGATTTCGTCTTAGCGAGAACAAAGGCAGGCTTTTGGAGAATATGGTATTTATAGAGCTAAAGCGAAGAGCATGCGAAGTTTATTATTATTCGGGGAAATTTGAATGTGATTTTCTGCTGAAAGAAAATTTATTGATTACGGAAGCTATTCAGGTCACATACACCTTAAATGCAGAAAACTTTATGCGTGAAACAGGAGGGTTAAAAGAAGTTATGGAACTGTTTGGTATTCGAAAAGCTACACTCATTGTATTTGATGATAATAAGTATAATGTTGAGTTAGTATCAGGAATATCAATCGTTCCGGCATACGAGTGGTTTTTAACTAATCACTAATCACTAATCACTAATTACAAATTACGAATTACAAATTACTAATTACCAATTACTAATTACCAATTACTAATTACCAATTACCAGTCACCAATCACTAAAAAAATGTACAAAAAGCTTTTCAAACGAATTATAGATTTTAGTCTTTCACTGATGGGTCTGGTTATGCTTAGTCCGGTCTTTTTACTGTTGTGGTTATGGCTTAGCATTGCCAACAAGGGAGCAGGAGCATTTTTTACACAGGAGCGTCCGGGCAGAAATGAAAAGATATTCAGGGTGGTGAAATTTAAAACCATGAATGAGAAAAAAGATGCAGATGGTAACCTTTTATCCGATGCTGAGCGCTTAACCTCAATAGGAACTTTAGTACGGAAAACATCCTTAGACGAAATTCCACAACTCATCAACGTCCTCAAAGGCGATATGAGTTTGGTGGGTGTTTAAAATCAGGGATAAAACAAAAATGTAAATATGTCGAAGAAAAAATCGCATGAAATCTCAAATGAGTTTGAAGAGGTAGTCAGATTGATTCAAGACTCGCGTACGCGTATCTACTCCAAGGCGAATAGCGAGTTGGTCATACTCTACTTCCATGTCGGGAAGTTTGTGTCCGAAAAAGTAAATGCCGGCAATTGGGGCGAAAGCACAGTGCAGCAACTTGCTGACTATATTTCTCAACGCATGCCAAATCTGACCGGATTCAATCGGCGCGGCTTGTATCGCATGAGGCAGTTTTTTGAACTTTAATGCAGCCAGGCATTTGTGTCATCCGTAATGACACTTTTGCAAGTGAATGAAAATGAGGCGACACAATTTGTGTCATCGGCAATGACACAAATTAGTTGGACCCAGCATCTGGTGTTGCTGTCGAAGACGAAAGAGGCGCATGAGACATTGTTCTATCTTCAAAAGGCCATAACGGACCAGCTGACGGTCAGGCAATTGGAGCGTGAGATAAACAGCAGCAGTTATGAGCGAACCCTGCTCGCCAATAAGTCCTTTCTGCATAAGGCAGATTTGCTCCCTCAAAACCTGTTCAAAGATCCTTATGTGTTTGAATTTTTAGATTTACCCGATGGACATACCGAAAAGGATTTTGAAAGTGCCTTGATCCATAACTTTCAAAAATTCATTCTTGAGATAGGAAAAGGATTTACCTATATGGGCAATCAGTTCCGTTTGCAAGTTGGAAACAGAGATTATCGCACGGATTTGCTGTTTTACAACCGCGACCTTCAATGTCTGATACTTTTCGAGCTGAAGATACAGGATTTTGAACCGGAGTTTTTAGGCAAATTAAATTTCTATCTCGAAGCTTTAGACCGGGATGTGAAGCGAGCGCACGAAAACCCGAGTATTGGCATCTTGCTTTGCAAAGGGAAAGATACGGAAGTAGTGGAATATGCGATGGCGCGCAATACGAGTCCGGCTATAATTGCCGACTACGAAACAAAACTGATTGACAAAAAAGTATTGAAAGAGAAGTTGAATCAACTGGCTTCCATGTTGGCTAATAAAAAAATATAGACAAATATATATGTACCAATCATTCTTCAAACGACTCATCGATTTCACAGCCGCCCTTCTCGGGCTGCTCATCCTCTCGCCGCTGTTTGCGGTGGTAACCGTTGCGCTCTATATAGCCAACAGCGGCAAACCATTTTTCTTTCAGGAGCGGCCGGGGCGCAACGAGCGGATTTTCAGGGTGATCAAGTTCAAATCGATGAACGACCGGCGCGATGCCGCAGGAAATTTGCTGCCGGATGCGGAAAGATTGA
>JACFNA010000291.1 GCA_019455085.1 Chitinophagaceae bacterium | reverse complement strand
GATTGTCAGCGCATTGAAAGCCGGCAAACTAAAAATTCTTAAAGATAAACAGAGCTCACAAACTTATAGTATCAAAGGAGGTTTTGTAGAGGTACTGAAAAACAAGACCACCGTCCTTGTGGAAGGGGCTGAAGAACAGTAACAGATTACTATAGGGAAAATTTATTCAAAAGCGCCGATACCCGGATGTCGGCGCTTTTTCTATATCTCTGATTTCACTCATAGTCTAATACCCCCCCCAATGAAAAAAACCGGTATTCTGATTGTCCTGATTTTTCAGGCCATGCTCACAACAGCACAATCTAACAACAACCACCTGTCAGCCTCTTTTGGCCCCTCCTTTCCTACGGGCAAATATGCAGACACCGATTTTTTCGGTGATGGAACGGGAATGGCTTCACCGGGATTTTCGGCAATGCTTTCTTTTAATCATAAAACCAATAACATCTTCGGATATCAGATAGCAGGTTATCTCCAGTCTAATACCTGGGATCGAAAAAGAATCGCTGCACAACTTGGCACTACCGGCTTCCCATTTGGCCCGGGTACCACTCAGAGATATTACAGCAATTGGGAGGTTCAAAAAAGTAAATGGCAGGTAGCCGCTTTGATGGCAGGCATTTTTGCCGAATTACCACTCAGCCAGGCGGCTGATAACAAATTTACATTCAGGCCTAAAGTGATGGCAGGAATCAGCCATGTATGGCTACCTTCCGTATTTGCCGACAGCAAGGCAGATACCGCTTACGCATTATTGACATCCGGAAAAGGAAACGCATTTGCTCCTGCATTAATGCTGGGTGCTGAGCTTAATTATCAAATCACCTCCCGTCTTTCCGCCTTTCTGCTTGTTGATTTCTTTGGCACCAACCATGCCCGCTTCAAAGATGTGGAATTGAGTGTGTATGCGACAAATGGAGGCCTGGTAATTCCTGATCAATATAGTATCCAGAATTCAAGGAACACCCCGGTGGGTTTAGAATCAAAAGCAGATCAAAAACAAACATTCTCCGGATTGAACACCCGAATCGGGGTTAGCTTTGGCTTCTGAGAAAACCTATCCTACCCCGCCAGGTAAGCCTCGCCCATGTTGACCCGATGGCACAGATCGCACACTTTCTTTTCTCTGAAAACACGTTCCATACCATTGCGTATAGGTTCATAAAGATGATGAATTGGGCATGGGTGCGATGCAGAGCATTTAGACAGCCCTAAACCACATTCTGTAAATTTTTCGCGTCCATCAATAGCCTCCACAATTTTTATCAATGGAAGGCTTCCCTGTGCTTCTGTAATAAAAAAGCCACCTGACGGCCCCTTAATACTATTAATAATTCCACCCTTCACCAGCGACTGCAATATCTTCCCTACCGTGTGCTCACTACTGTTGATTGCATCGGCTATCTGTTTTATACCCACATACGCATCTTTATCGGTTTGTGAGCAGAGGAATATAACTGCTTTAATTGCAGTTTTACACATTTTACTTAGCATGACTCTAAAATCTGGAGCCTCCATTCAACCAGTCTAATCCTTCAGGAGAAATCTTTTCCATACTCCACGGTGGATCAAACGTCAGTTTGATATCAGCTCTATATTCGGGAAAATTAAATTGCAGGCAATTGGTTACTCCATCCTGAATGGATTCACCCATCGGACAAAACTGTGTAGTGAGTGTCATCGTGCAATACACTACCTTTTCCTCTGTATCAAAATCCAGTTGATAGATCAGCCCCAGATCCACCACATTCAGCCCTATCTCGGGGTCTATCACCTCATGCAATACATCCAGTGCTTTTTCGCACATATCCGGGTTATTGGTAATCTCGTTCATATCATTTAGCTTTTGTAGCGTAACATTTTAAAAACATTCAGATTGAAGAGCACCGCACACACTATTAACAACGCCGCTCCAGCCTGTAATACAATTAAATTTGCCAGTACAATTCCTGTGATGAAAATAACAAAGCCTGCAAAATAAAACCCCGTCATAATTCTGAAAACAGGCTGGCTGAATAATTCTTTTGGGTTCGGAGTCCGGGCTATACCTGCCTTCTGGTGAAACTTCTTGTTCCAGAGAATAAAGGGAAGTGTCTTAAACGTCATTCCAAAAATAATAGCGCTGATCCAGCCGAAGAAAATACAGAATCCGTAAATGAGTACTAGCTTTTCAAAATATGCTGAGAGCATAGAAGTAGCAAATACCATTCCCAGCACTATTGCCGGCAGCAACATCATCCATGAAGACCCCAATGCAATCTTCACCTGAGGGTCCACCGCCCTTCGGATTCTGGCTTTATAAGCTCTAAATGCAAACTGAATAAAAAGTGCGATTGCCGAAACAATCATCAGGGAAGACAATATGTATAATGACTGAACCGGTTTGACGATAAAGGAAGCGTAAAACAAGAGTAATCCTGCATTCACAAGATAAAATATCAGCCAGAGCCGCTTCTCGTTGCTATACTTTGAAATCAGAAACATGGGTATCAACCTGCTCCCTACTCCAAGCACCAACATCAGAAACCAACCGATGATCCCCAAATGTGCATGCAGAGGTAAATAGGCTACAGAGCTAAACGAAAGCAGATTGTGATTAAAATTAAAAATGAGTAATACACCCAGCGAAATCGTAAGTATCATCCAGAGTGTACCAGCCAGTACGAAAGTAGCATGCACATTGGTA
>JACFNA010000290.1 GCA_019455085.1 Chitinophagaceae bacterium | reverse complement strand
ATTGTAGATTCCGGAGCATGTTGACCCCCCATTCCGGTTTATGTTGACCCCCCATTCTTGGATGTTGACCCCACCTCTGATCTTTGGATTTTTCTAAGGGATATTGGTGAAGTATTGGGCGATTATTTCTACCCAGGTACTTCGTTGGTCAGTCCATTCCATTTACTTTTCCACATGTCATTCCGGCATGTTGACCCCTCTGTTCGGTTGTCTTTGAATGTGCTTTTGTGATTATCCTTGCTCCTTTTTTTATTAAAATATTTAAAGGGGTATGGCACAAAAACCGATCATCATGGAACTGATTCAGCAGATTCAACAACTACACAAGCAAGGCATTGCGATAAAAGAAATTGTGCGTAGAACCAACGTGAGCCGCAACAGCGTTAAGAAGTACCTACGCTGCTTAGCAAAAGAAGATACCACAGTTTCTGCCACAAATATCCCCAACGTCGTTTATGAGACTGACGGGCACCGTAGTCAACAACGTATTGATACCCTGATCGCTTTTATAAAAGAGCATCACCACGAACTTAAGCGAACAGGCGTCAGGCGTGGTATTCTCTGGAATGAATATCTGGCTTTGCATCCGGACGGATATAGTTACAGTCAGTTCTGTTATCATCTTTCTGTATGGCTAAAGCAAAAGGATATATCCATGCATCTGGAGTATACACCCGGAGATATGATGATGATTGACTTTGCAGGCAAAAAGCTTTTCTATACCGATATGGAATCCGGTGAAATGATTCCTTGCGAAGTATTTATTGGCATTTTGCCTTATAGCGGACTTATTTTTTGTCTTGCTGTCGCATCACAAAAAACAATTGATTTTGTAGTATGTATCAATGAAATGCTTCTGTATTTTGGCGGTGTAAGCGCTACCGTCCTGTGTGATAATTTTAAAACAGCCGTTAGCCGTTCTGATCGTTATGAGCCTCTCTTTACAGAGATATGCTATCAACTCAGTCAGCATTATGGCACTACATTCAGCGCTACCCGACCTTATAAGCCACGCGATAAAGCGATGGTTGAAAAAGCCGTTAGTATTGTTTATACAAACGTGTATGCACCTTTAAGGAATGACGTTTTTGATTCCCTTGCTGCTTTAAATAAGGCTATAAGACAACAACTTGACATACTCAATCACCGCAGTTATAAAAACAGTAGCAAAAGCCGATTTGATCTCTTTGAGCAACAGGAGCAGCACCTGCTCAAAGGCTTGCCATCAAATATTTTTTCTCTCAAAAAAGTCGTCATCCTCACCGTTCAGCGAAACTATCACGTACAGCTTTCTGAGACCAGAAAATACTACAGCGTACCCTATCAGTTTGTAGGCAAAAAAGTGAAGGTGTACTATGATAACAATACCATTGAGATATATGATAATCTACAGCGCATCGCTATCCATTCTCACGGCAAACATCAAAGGGTATATCACACTTTACACGAGCACATGCCTCCCCATCATCAGAAGATGGAGGAAGTCCGTGGATGGACCAGAGAAGGTCTTTTACTCCAGGCGATGCAACTGGGAACTCCGGTAATGGAAGCAGCAGAACTTATACTCTCCTCCAACAACTACGAAGTGCAAAACTATAAATCGTGCCATGCCATGATGATGCTTGAGAAAAAATTTGGCAGGGAGAGATTGCATGCCGCCTGTACCAGGGCACTGCTGGGTACCAGGGTGAACTATACGATGATAAAAAATATTTTAAACAGTGGATTGGATAAACTTCATGATACTATCAATGAGTCCACATCCACCATACCGGAGCATGGCAATATCCGGGGCAAAGACCATTATCAATAAACTTTTAATTACTCATTTTAAACTATCACTCAATGAACACAACACAAACACTTGAGCAGATGCAATCCCTGCGCCTGGGAGGTATGCACCACGCTTACAAATCACAATTGGAGCTGCCGCTCAATCACCAGTTAGAAGGTCATGAACTGCTTGCTTATTTGCTGCAGGCAGAAAAACAACATAGAGCCAATGAAAAGACTGCCTATTATCTAAAACTTGCAAAGCTGAGGTTGCCGGCTACGCTGGAAGAAGTAGAATGTACAGCAGCCCGGAATCTAAGCCGGCAACAACTGGCTATCCTTGCAGAAAGCAACTATCTGCATCAAGGTCAGAATATCCTTATCACGGGAGCTACCGGATGTGGTAAAAGTTTTTTAGCCTGCGCACTTGGTCACCAGGCCTGCCTGCTGGGGCACAAAACAACTTACATGAATATGAATCGCTTTATTGAAAAAATTACGCTGGCAAAACTCGATGGCACTTATATCAAATTCTTAAACCACTTAGAAAGGCAAACACTGATTGTACTGGATGACTTTGGATTACAAAACCTCAATCAGGATATACGTCTTACCCTTCTACAATTATTGGAAGACCGATATGCAAAACGATCCATTATCATCACATCCCAACTGCCTGTATCCAAATGGTATGAGTACATAAATGATCCGACTCTCGCCGATGCGATCATGGACAGAATGACAGCTAATGCATTGAGGATAGAACTCAAAGGAGAATCAATGAGGAGAAAAAAAACGAATTGAAATTTTTAGAAACTATACTTTTACAAACACAATAGCTCTTTCAAATAACCGAATAGAACCAGGGGGGTCAACATGGCCGGAATAGGGGGTCAACATGACCGGAATTTACA
>JACFNA010000022.1 GCA_019455085.1 Chitinophagaceae bacterium | reverse complement strand
ACCAGAGGGGCACGACCGGTGCGTCCCGGATCATAAGCTGATCGGCTTCCTGATAATAGGTGTATCGGAGTGAATCGTCTTTTTCAGAGAGTGCTTTGTCGTAGAGCCTGTCGTAGGCCGGATTGTTATACCGTGTGTAGTTGGGTGGAGCCGGATTTTTTCCATAAAATACACTTAAGAAATTTTCTGCATCCGGGTAGTCTCCAATCCAGCTGCCACGGAAGAAGAGGGCTTCAGACTTTGCGGTCTGCTCCAGAAGCAGGCTTTTTTGAACTACCTCCACATTGATGTGAATACCAATCTGACGCAGGTCGCTGGCGATATAGGAAGCAAGGTCAGCATATATGGCAATCGTAAGCAGCGGGATAGGCGGAAGGCCTTCTCCATTAGGATACCCGGCTTCTTTCAGAAGTGAAAGGGCTTTTGCAGGATCGTAATGGTACCCTTTCACTTTTGTACTGTCAAACGATGGAAATCCCAAAGGAACAAAGCCGCTTGTAGCAGCAGTGCCGATTGAATTTCGGATATAGAGCATCATTTTCTCCCTGTCGAATCCATAGTTGATTGCCTGTCGCACTCTTACGTCCTTTAGCGGAGATTTCTTTACAACCTCCCTGGAGGTGTCTTGTAGTATTCCCAGATATTCAATTGTGAGGTAGGGGTGTTTCTGAAGGATAATTTTCCCCTTCCAGTCTTTGCGGAGTTCGCCACCCCGCGTCAGTATTTCATCTTTGAATGAGGCTTCGATATCATTAATAAAGTCGAGTCGCTGCTGTTCAAATTCGAGAAATTCTGTTGCTTTGTTCTCCACAAAAGTAATCTTGATGCCATCCAGATAAGGCAACTGTGTGCCCGCACTGTCTTTCTCAAAGTAATGTGGATTTTTCTTCATGATGAGCGCCTGGCCTTCTTCCCATGCTACAAATTGAAAGGGACCGGTACCACACGGGTGTCTTCTGAAATCCTTGCCATATTTGTCAACTACTTCTTTGGGCACCACAGAACAGTACTGCATACTTAGCACTCCCAGAATGGGATGAAACGGTCGGAGCAGCCTGAGCTGAAACGTGCTGTCATCAAGCGCCTTAAAGGGCTGTACGGTATCTACCCTGTTATTAAAAATCCATGCACCACTACTGGCAGTCTGTGGGTCTATGATCCGTGAAAGGCTATAGGCTACGTCATGTGCGGTCATTCTTCTTCCTTTCCCGCCGGGGAATGCTTCGTTATCGTGAAAGTACACATCGGAGCGCAGGTGGAATGTGAAGGTGAGGTTGTCGGCAGAAATGTCCCATCGGGTAGCAAGTGAGGGGGCAATATTCATGTCTTTATCCACTTCCACAAGCGTGTTAAATAGCTGATGTGCAGTCCACATAACAGATTGTGATTTTGCAAAAGCGGGATCCAGACTGGCTACTCCGCTGGATTCGTTGTAGTGGAAAATATTTTTTTTCTGTGTGGTACGATTACATGAAAAGAAGAATACACCGCATAATAAAAGCAGGAACCCTGAATTTGGGAATTCTTTAAATTGAAAAAAATCCATTTTTAACCTCATCTTTGCGTGCACAAGCGATAAATTTAATGAATGAAAAAGATTTTCACGCTTACACTGTCCTTAATTTTCTTTTCTTTTTCTTTTGCCCAGCAATTCACCCGTGCAGATACGCTGCGGGGTAGCGATGGGGAAGGCAGGAATTGGTGGGATGTAGTACATTACGATCTTCATGTGAATTTTAATATCAGTGACAGCACTATCAGTGGGTACAATGTGATCAGTTTCAATTCGGTGGAAGGCAGCCATAAATATTTTCAGATTGATTTACAAAGCCCTCTTGTAATTGACTCTGTAATTCTTGATTTTGGATTGAGGATCAGGAAGAGGCCGGGGTTGCCTCCTGAAAGATGGAATGTGAGCAGCCAGCGCTGGAAGATGGAAGTAGTGCAGGAGGGAAACGCCTGGTTTGTGATGCTGGATGGCCGGAAGCCGGAAAATTTACGCCCGGCCGTAATGACGATTGCGGACACTGCCACCTTCGTGCCTAATATGACAGTATATTATCACGGCAAGCCGCGCATAGCAAGAAATCCGCCATGGGATGGTGGATTGGTATGGAAGAAAGATAATTGGGGAAATCCCTGGGTAACGGTTGCCTGTCAGGGTCTGGGAGCCAGTGTGTGGTATCCGTGTAAAGACTATCAGGGAGATGAACCTGATAATGGTGCTACCATGCACTTTACAGCGCCTGATAGCCTTATGATTGTCAGTAATGGCAGAATGAAAGATTCTGTAGATAATAAAAATGGCACACACACCATAAGTTGGGAAGTAGTGAACCCTATCAATAATTATAATATATCGCCATATATTGGAAAGTATGTACACTTTGGTGAGATATATGATGGTGAAGAAGGACCACTGACTATGGATTACTGGGTGTTGGATAGTAATCTTTCAAAAGCAAAAGCACAGTTTACCGATGCCCCACGCATGATGAAAGCATTTGAATATTGGTTTGGCCCTTATGCGTTTTACAAAGACGGTTATAAATTGGTCGAGACGCCTCACCTTGGTATGGAACACCAGAGTGCGGTGGCTTACGGCAACCGTTACCGAAATGGTTATTTGGGAAGAGATTTATCCGGTTCGGGATGGGGATTGAAGTGGGATTTTATAATTGTGCATGAAAGCGGACATGAGTGGTTCGGTAACAATATTACCACAAAGGATATTGCCGATATGTGGGTTCACGAAGGATTTACCAATTACAGCGAAGCCTTGTTTACCGAGTATTATTATGGAAAGGAAGCTGGTTCTGATTACGTGGTGGGATTAAGAAAAAATATCAGAAATGACAAGCCGGTAATTGGGTTTTATGGAGTAAATAATGAAGGCAGTGGAGATATGTATTACAAGGGAGCCAACATGATACATACAATCCGTCAGGTGATAGATAATGATGAGAAATTCAGAGCAATCCTGCGGGGACTGAATCAGGTGTTCAGGAGGCAAACGGTGACCGGAAAAATGGTCGAAGACTACATTAGCAGTCAGGCTGGAATCGATTTCTCCCCCGTTTTTCACCAGTATTTAAAGACGGTGAAGATTCCGGAATTAGAATATAAAACAGTGGATGGAAAATTGTGGTATAGATGGAATAATGTGGTAGATGATTTCAAAATGCCTGTAAGGGTGTTTAACGATGCAGGAACTCTGGTATGGTTATATCCCACAAATGAATTTGCAGAAGCGCCTTCCGGTGTCAGCACAATCAAAGTGGATAAGAATTTTTATGTCAAAAGCAGAGAGATAAAGAATTAAATGGTAGGAACTATCTGCTAAAACTTTTTTGGCCTTGTGGTGTTCCTGCTGACCGATAACCTGTGATGGTGATTTATTAGATGAAACGACTTATTACTTATTTCGCCTATTTCCTTTTTTGGATTATTTTCTTCATAGTGGCAAGGGCTGTGTTTCTGCTGTATCACATGCCCCTTACAGAGACATTATCAGGAGGTACAATCTTCAGGACTTTCCTTTACGGATTGCGGATGGACGTTTCTTTTGCGTCCTATATCTGCATATTCCCTTTTGTTCTATATCTGATTAAGACGATCATCCCAAAGTTCAGAGTACGAAAAATTATCAGGGTGTATTCAATCATATTGATTGTGGTGCTGTCTTTTTTGGTTACTGCTGATTTAGAATTATACACCGCATGGGGGTTCAGAATGGATGCCACGCCTCTTTTGTATCTGAAGAATCCGGAAGAGATGAAGGCTTCAGTTTCGTCTGCTCCGATTTTCATATTGGTGATTATTTTTTCCTTTCTGTGCTTCGTGTTTATTTCAATGCTGAAATATTTTAATCTGCGGTTGATGCGCAAACTGAGGCCGCCCACACCCTTCAGGGTAGTTACGGCTGTTTTATTAATCGGGGTGTTATTTGTCCCTATACGGGGAGGGATACAGAAGATTGCGCTCAACATCAGTGATGCCTACTTTTCAGACCAGATGTTTGCAAACCATGCAACTATTAATCTGCCCTGGAATATAATGTTCTCCATTCTCAATCGAAATAGCGAGAAGAATCCTTTTGATTATTTTGATGACTCTAATAAAGTGGAGCGGACAGTAAATGAATTATATAATACAGGTACTCCACGTACGAGATTTGTGCTTTCAACTGACAGGCCCAACATTGTATTTATTATTCTCGAAAGTTTTACTGCCAAATGGGTAGGAAGCCTTGGCGGAGTGCCGGGGGTGACTCCACAGTTAGACTCTATTGCTGCGGATGGATTGTTGTTTACAAATATTTATGCTACAGGCGACCGCAGCGAAAAAGGACAGGTTGGTATATTGAGTGGTTATCCCAATCAGGCAATTAATAGCATTATTAAGATGCCTACCAAGACGACAGGGCTCCCCAGCCTTGCAAAAGTATTAGAACCGTTGGGATACACCTGTAGTTATACTTATGGTGGTGAACTGGAGTTTGCCAATATCAAGTCTTACCTGATGAATACCGGATATACGAATCTTGTGTCTAAGTATTCATTCCCCATATCATTGCGCACTACTTCCTGGGGTGTGCATGATGAGTTTGTATTTGAAAGATTTAGAGAAGACCTGTTGAAAGAGAACCAGCCATTCTTCTCTACTATATTCTCACTGAGTAGCCATGAACCTTTCGATGTGCCATCTAAACACTTTAGTGATATTGAGACTGTTGAAGACCAGTTTAAGAATTCAGTGTATTATACAGATAGTGTACTGGGTGTGTTTATGAAAAAATTGCGTACGGCTCCTTTCTGGAACAATACCCTGGTGGTAATTGTCGCAGATCACGGGCAACCCATGCCGGGCCCGGACCCTAATGATGCGCCTTCAAAATTTCATATTCCATTGGTGATGACGGGTGGTGCGCTGACTGCCAAAGGCAGGGATTCAATATATGGATCCCAGACGGATATTATTACTACAGTACTTCATCAGATGCATCTTCCGGCTAATGAGTTCAGGTGGGGAAAAGATTTGCTGGATTCATCTGCCAGATCATTTGCGTTTTACAATTTCAATAATGGTTTTGGGTGGATTACTCCTGATGGCTATGCTACGGTAGATAATGTGTCGCGCAGGATTATCAGGCAGTCACCCGGGTTTGATACCACACAACTTCGTTTTGGGAAGGCCTATATGCAATTCTCCTATCAGGATTATCTGGATAGGTAAGGGATGTTTTTACTTTTGTTTAAACCCTATCCGGTTTTATAAATCACAGAGAAGATTCAGAAAAAACAGGGTATGGCTCTTTTTTATTTTTTATTATCCCTTTGGTTTAATCACCACACAAAGGAAGGCAGATTGCCTGTAATACACAGGAATGTACATCATGTTACCGTCGTGAATGGGTATGGATCAGGATTATACAGGGCGGGAGATACAGTTCATATTTTCAGCGACGCCATTAAGGAGAATGAGATATTCAAGATGTGGACGGGTGAAGATGTCTCACTTCTGAATTCGAAAGATGAATGGCATACCTGGTTTGTGATGCCAGACAGGGATATGACTTTTGATAATCGGAAGATAATAATTGATCCGTTTGAACTAAAGTTTGAACAAATAAAAGGAAGGGATAGATTAAAACCTGTCTATTATTTTTTTCCTGATCGGCCTGTTGGTGTGGTATATCTTCTTCATGGCACGATGGGCACTGCAAGAAATTTGGTAACCACTTTTGAGTGGAAACAACTCATAAAAGCATTGGGATATTACCGCTTTGGAATAATTGTCACTGAAAGTGAAGAATCTACATTGAGAAAAGATCTTAATAATGATGGAAAGATCAGATGGCAAATGCTTCCTTTAGATAAATCAGAGAATGTAGATTTTGCAAACCTGATTGCCATTACACAGGCTTTTGAAAACAGAGGTTTCATCGATAAGGAATTACCGCATTATTCAGTTGGGATGAGCAACGGAGGAGCTTTTTCTACTGTCCTGGCAATGATGAATAATTTCAGGGCTGCCATAAGTTATTGTGCCCCTTCAGGGGCAAGGTTAGCAGCGCTGACCAGCGTGCCTGTTCTTTTTTGTATGGCGGGCCACGATGCCAATCCTGCTGTGGGTGCTAAGGGTAATGCAGAAGCTTTAAGTAATTCGCAAGTGATTGCAGGAAGAGGGATATGCAGCAGATATTTGGTAAAACCTGCTTCACCGCTGTATGCTGAACGGTTTGCCAGAAGCGGAGAAATTACTTTGAAACAGTCATTGGCAATATTTAATGAATTGAAGGCAAATGGGTATCTGGACGATCGGAATTATGTTAAAGGTGATGCTGCTTCGGTAACGGAGGCCATGAATAGCCGTGCAGGGTTATTCCCTTCATTAAGGGGATTAACTCCCGCACTGAGGCGTTTTGTAAATGACCAGATTCTGCTTTCTGCTTCTGATCATAAGATGTTCAGTGACTTTACCGCAGCAACCATCAGATTTCTGAAGTCACAATGTGCTAATCCCTCCTGAAATGATAGACTGTGGGCTAAGGAAGTTTGAAATAAGGAAGATGATCACACGGTGTGCTTACTTATACATGATCTCGTAATACTCATCTGCCATGCGGTTGCTGTCAAAACGAATCTGTACGTCGCGCATACCATTCTTTACTACCTGCCTCCATGTGTCAGGGTCTTCGTAGTAGAGCGGAATAATGTCATTCTCCAGAATACTGTATAATTGTTCCAGATCATATTGGTCCTGCTCTTCTGTGGTCATATTCATATAGTCTGCCGGAGGCACTACAAACCCGTTATTTCCATTGTTGATAAATTCACATATCCAACCGTCGTTTGTACTGAAGTTTACAGCGCCATTCATTGCAGCGGTCATTCCGCTGGTACCGCTTGCTTCACGAGGCACACGGGGATTATTGAGCCATACATCGGCAGCCTGCTTCAATCGTTTGCTGAGTGTAAGCTCATAACCTGTCAATACGGCCATGTTCTTATACTCCTTACTCATATTGACGAGGTAGTTAAAGTCGGATATAGCAGGGTAGTCGAGTGGATAAGGTTTTCCTGCCCAAATAATCTGGATAGGATGGGTGGTATTGTTCAGGAGTGCTTCGAACCGCTCTTTATTGCGCGTTAAAAGTTCTGCTCTTTTGTAACCGGCAAAGCGTCGGGCCCATACAATTGTGAGTACTTTGGGATCCATTATTTTGCCGGTCTGGTCCGAAACGATTTCCAATGCTCTGCTCTTAAGATGTTTTTTGCGATCGTCAAACCATTGATCGTTCTTGTCTTCCATTGCGCGATACAACTGCTTGTCTGCCCAGTATCTTGCATTTTGTGCGTTGGTAATAGCTTTGATCTCACAAATACCATCGTATTTCGACCACATCTGACGGCTTACTTCTCCGTGCAGCTGGCTTACACCATTTGCCAGATGTGAAAAGCGCAAGGCTGCCAGCGAATGGTTAAATTTATCATCCTGGATACCTGTAAGTTCCCTCACTTCATCTATCGAAAGTCCGTCGAAATAGCTCATATCGTAACATAACTGCATGTCATGTTTTTCATTTCCTGCCTCTTCGGGTGTATGGGTGGTGAAGACCATTCTCTTTTTAACCTCCTCAATATTTTTTTTGAATTTATTGTAGAGGTAGAATGCGGCACTCACTCCGTGTGCTTCATTAAGATGGTATATTTCCGGATTAAAGTTTAGCTCATCGAGCAATCTGGCTCCTCCTGCACCCAGCAAAATGAATTGAGCTATTTTAGTTGCTGCATTACCATCGTAGAGCCGGTTAGTGATAGTACGCGAAACATGATCATTTTCCGGAATATCGGTGGATAGTAAGAATAAAGGGGCACTCTTGAATACTTCAGGGTCCAGATACCAGACTTTCACCCATACGGGATGATTATGAATAGATACCTGAAAACGAATGCCGGTATCAGTGAGAAAGTTGTAAAGCTTCTGAATCCATACCACCTTGAGAGTCTGATCGCTGTTACGGGCCTGGTCATAATAACCTTCGCTCCACAAAATGCCAATGCCTACAAGATTTTGTCTGAGATCATAAGCACTGCGCAGGTGTGAACCTGATAAAAAACCTAATCCGCCGCTGTAAATTTTTAAGGGTTGGTGGATTGCATATTCCATTGAGAAGTAGGCCACCCGTTTTCCATATCTCTCATCAATCCGGTACGGGACACTGTAATTTTTAAAGTCCATTTACTGTTCAGAGTTCTTTATTAGAGCGCAATATTAACCTAAAATATCAATTTCAGGTAGTTTATTTCGATATTAATGTGTGAAATTTACACATTTTGTACTTTTTAACGTGCCTGATTCGCGCTCTGGTCATTTTAAGTGCTTATGTTACCTATATGAAGGGGCGTGGTAAAAGTTTTTACTCTTTTGGTCTGATAATTGTTGGATTGGGAACTGAAAATGGCTAACACATTATCGGTGCAAACAAAGCAGAAGAGATTTTAGCGGATGCAACTCAAGCGTGTTTTTGGAAGCAATCTGAGAAAAGAAAGTTGGGGATAAGCGTACAGTACGATTTTGGATTGAGTTCGATTCTCGCACTCTGAGTGTTAGTTGGGTTTTGAAAAGAAGACCGCCCGAAGATTTTTCCGGGCGGTCTGTGTTTTATCAGGTTATATGATTATTTGCCTTCGGCTTTCATTACTTCTTCACTGTGCTTGAAATAGTTTGCACCCCAGAGATTGTAACGCTTATAAATATCCGGCAGCGAGGCTTTGAACCTGTCCCAGCTTTTCCTGTTTTCCGGAGTCCATAATACTTCACTCAGTGCACTCATTCTTGGGAAGATCATGTATTCCACCTTTGAAGGATAGCCCATATATTCTGTCCATACGTTGGCCTGTGCGCCCAGCACATATTTCCTTTTTGAAGAATCCAGTTTCTGTGGTATCGGCTGATAGGTATATACTTTATTTAATGAAGTGTATCCACCAATAGTCACACTGTCTTCCTGTTTGGTCTGGGTATGGTCGAAGTACATGTATTGGCTGGGAGTCATAATAACTGTGTGATTTTGCGAAGCTGCTTCGATGCCACCTTCTTCTCCACGCCAACTCATTACTGTGGCATTCGGTGCGAGTCCGCCTTCCAGAATTTCGTCCCATCCAATAATATTTCTGCCCTTACCATTCAGGTATTTTTCTATGGTATGGATAAAGTAGCTCTGTAATCCGTGCTCATCTTTCAATCCTTTTTCTTTGATTAGTTGCTGGCAATGGGCACAACGTTTCCAGTTATCTTTCGGACATTCATCACCACCGATATGGATGAATTTTGACGGGAAGAGTTCCAACACTTCATCCAATACATCCTCAAGGAATTTGAAAGTAGTTTCTTTAGGACAGAAGACATCAGGGAAAACTCCCCAGGTCTGTTGCACCTGTTTGCCGGTTGTAGGGCCTGCCATTGTGGTCCTTGCAGGTGCCTTGGTCGATTCATCAGGGAAGCAGCTCAGTTCAGGGTAGGCGGCAATCGCAGCAGATGCATGACCGGGTAATTCTATTTCTGGAATGATGGTAATATGCCTGTCAGACGCATATCTTACTACATCCCTGATTTCTTCCTGGGTATAGTACCCTCCATAATGGATGCCGTCGTTTCCTGTTCCCGGATATCTTCCAATAGTGGTACCATTGCGCCATGCACCAATTTCAGTAAGCTTTGGATATTTTTTTATTTCAATTCTCCAGCCCTGATCTTCGGTGAGGTGCCAGTGAAAAGTATTGAATTTCTGCATGGCTATATAGTCGATATACTTCTTCACAAAGGCTACACTAAAGAAATGCCTGCACACATCCAGATGCATTCCACGATACCCAAACTGAGGATAATCATAAATTGTAACTGCCGGAACCATGATCTGAAATACGGCTGCCATTCCCACTTTTTGTGGTGGAATTAATTGTAGCAGTGTTTGTATTCCCATGAATACGCCCCGGTTGTCAGAGGCATAGATATCAACCTTGCTTTTGTTAACTGTCAGGTGATACGCTTCCGGATTTTTTTCGCCTTCCCGGAGGCTCAGGTTAATCCCATTGCCTGATGAAGGATTCGTTTGTACCGGCAGAGTAAATCCATATATCTGTCCAAGATAAGCATTGAGCATGTCTGCCTCATGTCTGGTAGCATCGCTGGCATAGATATACGTTTGTGGAGTAATCATAAAAGAACCGGATGCTACTTCCATTTTCACGGGTGTGGGAATAATGGTGATCTGACTCTGTGCCAGACCAGGCAACAAGAAAAGGCAAATGGCAATCAGGGAGAATGTCATTTTCATAATTAATGTAGGGTTTGTTTTTAATGAATGTTGGTTAACGTATGAGAGTGGTAAATTTAGGGATTAGTTGCCTCTCAGTGAAAAAATATTGATTTGCCTGTTTTTCAACGGGGTTATGTTTAAGAAAAGTGATTATGCTATAATCTTTCTATTATTCTATAATACCTGTGGTAAGTAGATTAATAGTTTTTGAGGATAGACCTGTACACTGAATCTTTCTGAGCAGGAGTGAGCGAAAAGTTGTACTTGTAAATAGCATTTTCCCACTCTCCGTATGATGGATTAGGCAATACGATAAATCGTTTTCCAAAATCGCTGAAATGATTGTTGGTTTCCAGAAAGCGTGCTTCGGTAGATTTCTTCTCGAACCCACCATCCATATCATTAAGGTTGTCGCCTACGAACATTAAGATGTTATAGGTTGCCGCAATACTGTCACGGCGGGGCACTTTGGACGATGTGGTGGTTTTTAATTTCAGGTGCGCATTGTCTGCATTCGGGAATCCATATTTTTTCAGATTGATTAATGTGGCAGCCCTTTCTCTTTCTTCTCTGTTTGTTACATAAAAGATTTCTACTCCTTTGGAAGCAGCATAGTTAAAGAAGGCTACAGCACCGGGGACTGTATCTGCCTCAGCACGGGATGTCCATTCAAACCAGCTTTCCTGTTCGAAATCTTTACCCTGTAGAGACTGGTGTACCTGATACGGACTATTATCCAGAACTGTCTCATCGATATCCGTCATGATTGCAGGCGGTTTAGAAGTTCTTTCCTGAAGAAAAATGTCGAGACTGCGGTACGCCGAATTGTATGCCTGATAACAAAGTGCACGATATTCAGCAGCCTTTTGCTGAAAAGCGGCTGTTAAGATTTTTCCTGCTCCAATGGCATCTATAGTGGGTGCCGGCGCTATTGTTACTTTACTGGTGGAAGTGCAACCGCCCATGATAAGGATAAGGATTAGGGCGGATGGTATTGTTATTTTTCTCATGGGATAAAATTATAAAAGAATTTAAAACGCAGGGGACTTATTAATTTTGTAAGTGAAGAAGTAAAAAGGAAAAACTAAAAATGGAATTTGTAGATTATTACAGCGTTTTGGGAGTTCCGAAGAATGCCTCAGAAGATGACATTAAGAAAGCTTACCGAAAACTGGCAAGAAAATATCACCCGGATGTCAATCCCAATGATAAGGACGCACAGCGTAAGTTTCAACAAATCAATGAAGCAAATGAAGTGCTGAGCGATCCTGAGAAAAGAAAGAAATATGACCAGTATGGGAAAGACTGGAAGCATGCGGATCAGTTTGAGCAGGCAAGGAGGCAACAGGGACAGGCGCAGGCAGGCGGAGGTGGTTTTGGTGGATTCGGTGGAGGAGGTTTTGAAGGGTTCACCTATTCTTCGGATGATGAAGGGGGCTTTTCAGATTTCTTTGAATCCCTTTTTGGCGCCCGCAGAGGCAGCAGAAGGCAAGCTGCTTTCAGAGGACAGGATTTTAATGCGGAGTTGGAGGTGCCCTTAAAGGATGCGTATCTCACCCATAAACAAACACTTACAGTAAATGGTAAAAATGTACGTATAACCATACCTGCCGGAGTAGAGAACGGGCAAAAAATCAGGCTCAAAGGATATGGTGGCCCGGGGGTGAATGGTGGCCCGGCCGGAGATTTGTATATCACCTTCATTGTGCCAAATGAGTCCGGCCTTCAACGGGAAGGCAACGATTTGTATCGCACTGAAGACCTGGATTTATATACTGCTGTCCTTGGTGGTGACAAAACGATAGACACGCTGGGTGGAAAGGTGAAACTGAAAATCGCTCCCGAAACTCAGAATGGATCAAAGGTGAGATTAAAGGGAAAGGGATTTCCGGTATATAAGAAAGAAGGCCAGTTTGGCGATTTGTATATTACCTGGAACATCAAACTCCCTTCGGGACTGAGTGTAAGAGAGAAACAGTTGTTTGAGGAACTATCTAAAATTTCTAAAAACCGGTGATATGAAAAAGCAGGAACTCATAACCATAGAAACTTTCTGTCAATATCATAGCATTGAAGTGTCATTCGTTCGCGCATTGGCAGAAAGCGGCCTTATTGAAGTTACCCGGATGGGAAGAAAGACATTTATTTCGTTTGATGAATTACCACGGGTAGAAAAATTCATGAGGCTTCATTACGATCTGGATATTAATGTGCAGGGGCTTGAGACGATTGATCATTTACTTGATACTGTAGAATCATTACAGAGAGAACTGCTTCAGTTAAGAAACAGGGTGAGGAATGTGTGATTATATAAGAGTCGTTTAAAACCCCCTGTTTGAAACTTTAAGAGTTTTGAAGTAAATTACAATCATGGTAGCAAAATCAACAAGGTGGAGAGTGAATGCAGTTAATGCCTTATTTCTTACGTTTTTCTTTTTATTGCAATCTGCCTGGGTCTATTCACAGAAAGTAGTTGCGATTGATGTTGATGAAACCATTAATCCGGCTACAGAAGAATTTATCAGTGAATCAGTTACTGCTGCTGAGAAGGCTGATGCGCAATGCCTTTTAATCAGGCTTAATACGCCTGGAGGCATGCTTTCTTCTACGCGAAAAATCGTAACTCGGATATTTGATGCAAAGATTCCTGTAGTAGTTTATGTTTCCCCTTCAGGTTCGCGTGCCGGATCTGCAGGAGTGTTTATCACTATGGCGGCTGATATTGCTGCGATGGCACCGGGGACTAATATAGGTGCAGCACACCCTGTATCTGCAAATGGTAATCTGAGCGGAGTGATGAATGAGAAGGTGGTAAACGATGCGGCTGCTTTTATCAGGAGTATTGCTGAAAAGCGGGGGAGAAATGCGATGTGGGCAGAGGATGCAGTACGTGCAAGTGTTTCTATCTCTGAAACAGAAGCAGTTGCTGAGAACGTAGTTAACCTGATTGCAAATGATGATCGGGATCTGTTGCAAAAGATAAACGGATTGCAGGTTCACACTGCGAAAGGGGAAGTAGCCTTAAGTACTTCCAATGCTGAGATTGAGGATATTGAGATGGGCTTTTTCTTAAAAGTATTAAGCCGTATCAGTGATCCTAATATTGCCTATATCCTGATGATGTTAGGTTTTCTGGGAATCGTATTCGAATTGTTTAATCCGGGGGCTATCCTTCCCGGTATTGTGGGAGTAATCAGCCTGATTTTGGCTTTTTACACCATGAGTTCGTTGCCGGTTAATTATGCAGCAATCGCATTGATTGTTTTCGGAATTGTATTATATCTCCTCGAAATAAAAGTTACGAGTCATGGTATGCTCGCCATAGGTGGTACTGTATCTGTCTTGCTGGGGTCTATGTTTTTGTTCAGGACGAGCAGTGTGGGCGATGTGGCTGCTTTATCCTGGACGGTAATCATTACGACCACACTGGTGAATTTGTTATTCTTCCTGTTTGTGGTGAGTATGGGGCTTAGGGCACAGCGGAGAAAACCTGCTTCCGGAATGTTGGTAAACAAGACGGGTACTGCTCTTACGAATATTGATGAGGATGGAAGCATAAGGGTGCAAGGGGAGACCTGGCGTGCAGAATCCATTGAAGGCTTTATCCCCAAAGGCGCAGAAGTGATGGTAACAGCTCAGAAAGGGCTTACCTTGCAGGTGAAAGTATTAAATGAAGAAAACCAAAATCAACAATCATAAACCAATAATTAATCTTTTATGGAGCAGTTTCCGGTAGCAGCAATAGTCATTATCGTATTTGTACTTTACATTCTTGCCTCAGCCATTCGGGTATTACGCGAATACGAGCGGGGAGTAATCTTTCGGCTGGGGCGTGTGTTAGGAGGCGCCAAGGGACCGGGACTTTTTCTTCTGGTTCCGGTAATTGACAAGATGGTGAAGGTAAGCCTTCGTACTGTAGTGATGGATGTGCCCCCTCAGGACGTGATTACCCAGGATAACGTATCCATCAAGGTAAATGCAGTAATTTATTTCAGAGTGGTAGATCCTCAGGCTGCAGTTATTGAAATAGAAAACTATTTGGTAGGTACTTCACAGATTGCACAAACCACTTTGAGAAGTGTGTTAGGGCAATCGGAGCTGGACGACCTGCTCAGCCAGCGTGAGAAGATTAATCTGAGGTTACAACAGATTATAGATCATCAGACAGAGCCGTGGGGGGTGAAGGTGACCCATGTGGAAGTAAAACAAATAGACTTGCCACAGGAAATGCAGCGGGCAATGGCCAGACAGGCAGAGGCTGAAAGAGAAAGAAGAAGTAAAGTAATTGCGGCAGAAGGTGAATTCCAGGCTTCCCAGAGGTTGAGCGATGCAGCCCAGATTCTGAGTGAACAGCCAAGTGCACTTACTTTGCGTTACCTGCAAACACTCAGAGAGATTGCTACAGAAAATAATTCTACGACAATCTTCCCCATACCAATTGACATTCTGAAACCTTTTATGAAATTTGAAGAGGCAGACAAGAACAAGTCAAAACCTGATGTGCCTGCCCAGCCCTAAGGCTGTAAACGGATGTCGTTTAATCCCGAAGCGTTACTTTTAGTGAGGCGATTTATTATCTCTTCCGGAATAGTTATTCAGGTAGTGAGGTAAGAGCTATATCCGGATAAGTATTGACTGTACGCGAATAGTTTGTTTGTGTAATAAAGTGAAATGAAATGAATATCGTTGAAGTTGAAGAATTAGGTTTTGATGATTACAGGCAATTGCTGTCGGCCATGAAGGCCGCCTATCCCAATTGGCCCGGTAATTACTGGAGTGCAGAAAGTATCGATAAGCTTATAAAGAAGTTTCCTGAAGGCCAAATCGTAGTGAAGGCAGACGGTGTGGTAGTAGGTTGTGCTCTGAGCATCATTGTAGATTATGAAAAGTTTGGTGATAAGCACACTTATCGGCAGATTACTGGAAATTATTCTTTTAACACTCACGATCCTAAGAATGGTGATGTGCTCTACGGACTTGAAGTTTTTATTCATCCTGATTACAGAGGAATGCGCCTGGGCAGACGATTGTATAATGCAAGAAAAGAACTCTGCGAACGGCTCAACCTGAAGGCGATTGTGTTTGGAGGGCGGATACCGCTTTATCACTCACATTCCGAAAATCTGACGCCAAGAGCATATATTGAAAGAGTAAAAAGAAAGGAAATTCACGACCCGGTACTTTCATTTCAACTTGCGAATGATTTTCATGTCAAGAAAGTACTGAAGAATTATTTGCCTGAAGATGAGCAGAGCGAAGAGTATGCCACGCTGCTTCAGTGGGATAATATTTATTATGTAGATGAGGATGTGTCGGCTGTACCCACTAATACTTACGTTAGGTTAGGGCTAATTCAATGGCAGATGCGCCCTTACAAGAATCTGGATGAGCTTTTTACTCAGGTAGAGTTTTTTATTGACTCCATTTCGGCATATAAGAGCGATTTTGCCTTGTTACCTGAGTTATTTAACGGGCCTTTACTCGCAGAGTTCAATGATCTTACAGAGGCTGAGTCTATGAGGGCTTTGGCAAAGCATACGCCTGAAATAAGGAGCCGTTTTCAGGATTTGGCCATTCGCTATAATGTCAACATCATTACAGGTAGTTTCCCGTATCATGAGGGGCACGTCCTGAAAAATATTGGCTATCTGTGTCATCGCAATGGCATGGTGGAACAGTATGAGAAGATACATATTACGCCAGACGAAGAAAAGTTCTGGGGAATGAAAGGGGGCGACTCAATTAAAGTGTATGAGACAGATGCCGGACGAATCGGGATACTCATTTGCTATGATGTGGAATTTCCTGAACTTGCCCGACTGTTAGCCGATCAGGGCATGCAAATTCTTTTTGTACCCTTCCTTACTGATACACAAAATGCGTATAACCGTGTCAGGTATTGTGCACAGGCGCGGGCCATTGAAGATGAGTGTTTCGTAGCCATAACCGGATGTATCGGCAATTTACCTAAGGTGGAAAATATGGATATCCAGTATTCGCAGTCTGCGGTCTTTACGCCCTGTGATTTTGCTTTTCCTGCAAACGGCGTAAAGAATGAGGCGACTCCCAATACAGAAATGATTCTGATAAGCGACGTGGATCTTTCCCTGTTAGACGAACTTCACTCGCGGGGTAGCGTGCGAAATCTGAAAGACCGCCGGCATGATTTCTATGAACTCCGGTTAAAGAACATACAGACCGAGCCATGATTTTTTTGTATTGCTTTGGGAATCTGAAAAAATTATTCTAAAGAAATTTTCTGATGGAGCCGAATGGCTGAAACCCTGTGTGGTAAATAGTTGTAGCTGCTTACGATTTGCAATTCCCTGATTCTGTTTTTTTACATAAGTTAAATTATTTTTCAGTTTGGTACTCTTCTTGATTAGAGGTTGATGATAAAACTTTTAATTATGAAAAGGATGAGAAAATCAATGAACTGGCTTGCAGTGACAGTTGCGTTGATTTTGTTTGTACCCGCAGCGAAGGCACAATCTCAAAACCCGCTTTCAGATCCTGAAATTGCATCTGTAGCGGTCACTGCGAATCAAATAGATGTGGACTATGGCCAACTTGCACTAAAGAAATCACATAATGCAGATATCAGAAAGTTTGCTGAAACTATGATTAGCGACCACAAGAACATCATTCAACAAGCTACAGCACTGGCCCAGAGGTTACATGTGACACCCAAGACAAATGCAATGACACAAAGCCTTTTGAATGGCGAAACAGCCACCATGAAAACTTTAAAGGCTAAAAGTGGAACAGCATTTGATAAAGCCTATGCACAGAATGAGGCAGCTTATCATGAAGCAGTGGTGGGAGCAGTAAAAACTAAACTGATTCCCGAAACTCAGAATGCAGAATTGAAGGGCTTGTTACAAAGTGTGGTGCCACTTTTGGAACACCATACAATGATGGCAAAAGAACTGGCCTCGAAATTTTAGATAATTTAATGAATGAAAAATTTAACTAACACTTTAATAATTTAAAAACAATGAAAAAAGTAATGCGTTTCTCTGCTGCTCTTGGAGTAGCAATGTTTATCCTTGCAGGATGTAACTCTGGTAATAATGATCAGGCCGCAGCCACAGCCGACTCTGCTCAGGCAGCAGCCACTCCGGCTCCTGAAGCTGCACCACAACAGCCTGCATTGAATGATGCCCAGATCGCTTCCATTGCAGTAACAGCTAACCAGATCGACGTGGACTATGGTAAGATTGCACTGGACAAATCAAAAAATCCCGAAATCAGAAAGTTTGCTGAAACAATGATCAAGGATCACAGCGATATTATCAAACAAGCCACCGCACTGGCTACCAAATTAAATGTAACTCCTGAAACTAATAAGACTACTCAGGACCTGTTAGACGGACAGACCAAAATGAATGAAACATTCAAAGGCCTTACCGGGGATGCATTTGATAAAGCGTATGCACAGAACGAAGCAGCCTATCACGAAGCAGTTGTGAATGCAGTGAAAAACACATTAATTCCAAACACACAAAATGCAGAACTGAAAAGCCTGATTGAAAGTGTCGTTCCGCTGCTGGATCATCACCTGCAAATGGCCAAAGACCTCGCAGCAAAATTCAAATAGGATAGTGTAAGTGGATAATTAAATGCTTCTGTACGTTATGGCATAGTGCTTATAAGTGGTGAATCATTGAGCAGTTTTTGAAATAAGTACTATACCATAGCGATGCAGAAAATTAAGATGATTATGAAAAAGTTTATTCAGATAGTTGCAGTTTGTTTTTCAGTTTGCCTGATTCTGGCGGGATGTGATAATGGAAGTAGCAGCAGTACTGTTGAAAGCACGGGTCCGCAAAGAGATACTGTAATTATTAAACTCATGGCTTTTACGCCTGATACATTGACTGTGAATAAAGGTGATACAGTTGTGTGGATTAATCAGGACATTGTAGCTCACGATGTGTCTCATTTTCCTGATAGAGCATGGCATTCAGATACGCTCAATCCACAGAATGTATTTGTGAAAGTGATAGACGACAGTTCCAGTTATTTCTGTAGCATTCATCCAACTATGCGGGCTACAGTGTTATTGAAAAAGTGAAAATTCGGGGGTTTTGGTTACACAATTGTTTCCGGTACCCGGTTTAGTGAAGACGAACAGTAAAGTGAGTAAAGATTTGATGTTTTGATGTTGTTGAAGTACGGAGCCTTTTTCCCACAAATTGCTCCACACCGGTAACAATTAGTTTAAGAGTCCTTCAGACTGAAACTTATTAGCAGAAGTCTGAAGGCTCTTTTTTTTGCCTTACTTTTTGATTCATAAGGTGTCAGATGATAAGCCTTACTCCTCCAAGGTCGGATACTGAATGAGGAAAGCGATCACCGGGTGAACCGATGAACATAAAGTTCTTTGGTATTTTCCATTCTCGGCTGAGCCGGTCAATGATCTCAGGCCCAAAAGTTCCCTGCACTTCCACAAATTCAATTTTGAGATCCGGATACGCGCGGTCAATGGCTTCAAAGTCGCGAATAAAAGTTTCAGAAAGTGTTTGTTCTTCTTTGAGCACCGTAACAATCTTTAATTTTTGTGTGATTTCATTTTCCAACACATAAATGATCACTTTATTGAGTGTGGCAATATTGTCTCCTTTAGTGAAATATACAAAGGGTTGTTTGGTCAGCTTTCTCATTTCATTTTGCAGGTGAAACCTGCTAAATACGCTGAGACGCTGAATCGTATCAAAAATCTGATTAACATAGTATAGCAGATAGTGAATGACCGATTTTCTCTTCAGAAAAATATTAATGATAAGTATTGAAGGAATAAAGTATTGAAGGAAAATGACGAGATATTTGGGGTTTTCTTTCACATTACCGTACAAAGCAACCAGGATACCCAATATTCCCAGAGCCACCATTGACACGGGAGCATATTCTGGTCTGGGTAATCTGCTCCTTTTTATTTTTAATAACAGGTTTCCGAATCCAAAAAATGCCATTACGGAAAGAAACGATATGGTATATACACCAGCTAAAGGTTCCAGCCTGCCCGAAGTAATAAAGAGTACAGAAAGACAGAGGAGATAAAATACAATGATGATTCTGGGCGAGCTGCCTCTTTTATTTTCTTTCAGTAGAGCCTGCGGGAATACGCGGTCAAGTGTCATCCTTTTCATGAGTCCGCTTACCCCGATAAAAGCGGTGAGCACTGCACCACTCAATACAATAGCGGCATCCAGCGAGATCACAAGTGCCAACCAGTTGCCGGCAGCCTTTTCTCCCAGAAAGGAAAGAAAAGCCTCTTTGTTGCTTGCTATTACATCTATCGGCAGCACCATCACACCGATCAGTGCAATTGCAGGGTTTATAATCATTACCAGTATCCACATGTATTTCAGGGTCTTGGGAAAAACTCCCGGTTTTTGTTCCTCTACAAAATTGGAGGAGGTTTCAAATCCTGTAACACCCAGCATTCCCATACTGAAACCCAGAAAGAGCGCGTTACCCAGGCTGCCTTTTAGTGGGGTGTTAAAGTTGAGTCTGCCAATATCAATACCATGAAAAATAAGATAAACTATACCGCTAATAATAAGCAGCGCAAGGCACGTTACGTTTAAAATAAAGATTACAGTAGCCACGACTGCCGATTCCGAAATGCCGAGAATAGTGAGCAGCATGAAAGCTGTGAGCAGGAAAAAGGTAGCAGCAAGGACGGAGAAATCGGGGAATATAGAATGCAGATATTGCATTCCGGTAGATGCCGACATCACTGAAGTGGCCATATAGCTAAGTATGGTAAGGCAGGCTGCAAGCGAGGCATTCCCTTTGCTAGTGGTGTTGAGCAGGATGTTGTAAGCGCCTCCGTTGAGTGGCAGTGCACCTACGGCCTCTCCGTATATTTTTCTGAAAAAGAAAAGAATCAGCCCTACTAATATTAATGATATAAAGGCATATTGCCCTGCGTAGGCGATAGCTAATGCCGATACATAGAAGCAGGATGAAGTGATGTCATTTCCGGAGATCGCTGTGGCCTGTAAAGTGCCTAATTTTTTAATGGTGTGTAAAGAAGCCATAGATGAGGGTAACACAACTAGGGTGTAGCCCGGTTATATTTTATTTATTTTTTTGTGTAACAAAGGTGTTGAATTTTCAGGATAAAGAACTTTTATAAATGTTAAGAGCGTTTGAAGTGGTTATCCGGGCTACTTCTTCCAGTTCTACTTTCCTGACTTCGGCCAGTTTTTTAGCTATTAATGGGATGTATCCACTCTCGTTTCTTTTTCCCCGGTAGGGCACAGGGGCCAGGTAAGGACTGTCAGTCTCCAGCACTATGTGTGATAAGTCTATCCCGGAGATTGCTTTGTCCAGTCCACTGTTCTTAAAGGTAATTACCCCGCCGATTCCCAGGAAAAATCCCATATCGACTATTTCAGCAGCTTCCTCAGCCGTACCGCTGAAACAGTGAAAAATTCCTGTAAGTCCCTGGGAAATATAAGGCTTTACAATTTCAATCGTTTCTCTGGTTGAGTTCCGGGTGTGCAGAATCAGTGGCTTTTTGAAATGAATTGCCCACTCTATGTGCCGATGCAGGCTTTCTTTTTGTTCCTCTACATAGGTAGTATCCCAATAGAAATCCAGTCCCGTCTCTCCGATTCCGCTGAAATCATGTATCTCCATAAAGGATACCACATGCTTTAACTCTTCTTTAAAATTTTCTTTTACGGAGCATGGATGCAGCCCTGCCATCAGGAAAATCCGGTCAGGGAACAGATTTTTGGTGTCGAGCATGGCCTGTGTAGTACTACTATCTATTGCAGGCAGATAAAATTGGCTCAATCCTTGCCCTATTGCAGATAATATTATTTCCTTTCGATCGTTATTAAATTCTTCAGTGTATAGATGTGTATGGGTGTCAATAAATACCATAGTACAAAGAAATACAACTTTGAACGAAAATTAAACTTCGCCGGGGTAATTGCATCTACATCTCATATTCTAAACCAATTTTAATTTTTCCCGTATGAAACTTCAATCAATCAGGCTACCCCTCTTTTCAGTGTTGCTGGTAGCCGTTACCATGTTTTTTTCTTCATGTAAAAAAGAGAAGTCTAACAATCCTGGAGATCCGGATCAGGAAAAGGCAGTAGCAGTGGTTGAGGGCGACCAGTTAACCTCTCAGGCCTTTAATGAAGTGTTTAACATCTCGCTTGGAGTGCAGTCTTCAGATGCAGGTGGTGATATTGGGATAGGGTCAGGCCAGGGGATAATTTACCGCCCTGGAGGGGATGCCGGCACCGAAGGAGATGCCTGCTTTACAGTGACTGTGACTCCAAAGGTGTGGAGTGAATGGCCAAAGACAGTGACCTGGGATTTTGGCGATGGTTGTGTAGGAAAGGATGGAAAGACCAGAAAAGGAAAGATAATTTCTGTATTTACCGCACCTGTATTCCTGACAGGAGCAAAAGTGACAACCACATTTGAAGGATACCAGGTGAATGGTTATGCAATTTCCGGTACACAGGAAATTGAGAATAAGTCAACTCCAAATAATGGATTGGCACTTTCACGTAAGATAACAGATGGAAGAGTAACGAATACAGGAACCGGTGTTTGGCACGAAATAGATGCTGATATCGATTATGCTCAGGTAGCAGGAATCTCTACTCCGCTTAATTTTGCAGACGATAGCTATTCGCTTTCCGGAAATATTGAAGGATCAAGTTCCTATGGTTTTACATGGAATACGGAAGCTACCTCTCCTTTGATTATCAATGTAGGTTGCAAATGGTTCGGAAAGGGCGTATTGACCCTTTATTGGGATACTAACCCTACACCCGCTACCTTAGATTATGGTGATGGTGCCTGTGATAATAAGGCAACTCTGAAATATAAAGATTGGACACACGTAATTAACCTTTAAACCCTACCGCTTATAAAGCGAAAAAAGGGTTCTATGAAAAAAATGTTGGTAATGTGTTAAGAAATACTTTACCTTCACAACAGTTTTCATAGGGTACGGATTAAAAACGGGCTTGGGTATCTACCCGGGCCCATTTTTTTTAATCTAAAATATCAAAGGAAAAACCCTTGTCTTTCAGGTATTTAAGTGCTTTTGGCAAGGTGTCTTTCAGCCTTGGAAATGCTTTTTCACTGTCGTGAAAAACGATAATACTTCCGGGGCTTGTATTCTTTACTACATTCAGATAACACTGCTCAGGCTTCAGCGAAGTGTCAAAGTCGCCACTTAGTACATGCCACATGACAGGTTTTAGCCCCAGCCTTTCTCCGGTAATAATCTTCAGTTGAAATCTCCTGATTCTACCGTAAGGCGGACGAAAAAGGTTACTTTTTATCACAGTAGCGGCTTTTTCCACATCCTTGAAATATTTCTCGTCAGAAGTCTTCCACCCGTTAAGGTGGCTGTAAGTATGATTGCCTGTGCGGTGGCCGGCATCTATGATTTGCTGGTATATGTCAGGATGTTTTTCCACCTGTTCACCGATACAAAAGAAGGTAGCTTTTGCCTGGAAAAGTGCTAATTGTTCCAATACATAAGGTGTGATTTCAGGGTGCGGCCCGTCATCGAAGGTGAGGTAGGCTTTCATCTCTTCGGTTTGCACCTTCCAAAGGCAGTCAGGGTAGAGTAGTTGTAATAGTCTGGGGGCTTTTACTAAGTAAAACATAAGTTGAAAGTAGGAAAGAATTAGTTAATGGCATGGATGAATTTTATCTTTGCGCCATGAGAAGAGTAAGAGTAAGATTTGCCCCCAGCCCTACAGGTGGATTACACCTCGGAGGCGTACGCACGGCCTTGTATAATTATTTGTTTGCCCATCAGCATGGTGGCGATTTTGTATTAAGAGTAGAAGATACAGACCGCACCCGATTCGTAGAGGGGGCTGAGCAATATATTATCGATTGCCTGGAGTGGTCCGGAATATCACCCGACGAAAGTCCGGCTCATGGTGGCAGTTATGGTCCGTACAGGCAGAGTGAACGGAAGGAATTGTATCGTCAATATGCGGAAAGGCTTGTAGCCGATGGGCATGCATATTATGCATTTGATACCCCGGAGGAGATAGAAGCACTCAGGGAAAGGCTTAAGTCCGAAGGCAGAGAAAACTTGCAGTATGGCCATCAGAGCAGAATGCTGATGAAAAATTCACTCACACTGACTGAAGCGCAGACTCAGGAACTATTGAAGAGTAATACTCCCCATGTGATCAGAATAAAGGTGGAACCTGGTATCAATATCAAGTTTACTGATTTGGTGAGAGGAGAGATAGAAATGAGTACGGATACGGTGGATGATAAGGTGTTGCTAAAGGCAGATGGAATGCCTACCTACCATCTGGCTGTGGTTGTGGACGATCATCAGATGCAGATATCTCACGCTTTCAGAGGAGAAGAATGGCTGCCAAGTGCTCCGGTGCATGTGCTGCTTTACCAATATTTAGGGTGGGAATCTGAAATGCCATGTTGGGCACATTTTCCACTGATTTTGAAACCGGATGGGAACGGAAAGCTTAGTAAACGTGACGGGCAACGGCTCGGATTCCCGGTTTTTGCCATGGAGTGGGATGATCCGAACCTGGGGCTTATTGCCGGATTCAGGGAACTCGGATTTCTGCCTCAGGCCTTTATCAATATGCTGGCAATGCTGGGGTGGAATGATGGAACAGGAAAAGAGATTTTTTCTCTGGGAGAAATGGTAGATGCTTTCAGGATTGACAGAGTGCATTCGCATGGAGCGAAATTTGATTTTGAAAAAGCAAAGTGGTTCAATCATGAATGGATTATGAAGTTAGAGGCCGATGAATTGGTTTCGTACGTCTTGCCCTGGTATGAAAAAGAAGGATACGATGTTTCTGAAAAGGATGTGGTTAAGCATATCATCACAATGGTGAAAGACAGGTGTACACTGCTTTCTGATTTTATATCCCAATCGTCTTTCTTTTTTAAGAAGCCTGAAGTACAGATGGAATTGATTAGTGGGAAATGGAATGAAAAGAAGACAGCGTTCTTTAAAGCGCTGATTGAAAAATGGACAGCGATGGCAGGATGGGCTCATGATGATCTGGAACATTCGTTTAAAGCTATTGCTTCTGAAATGGAGATAAAACCGGGTGAGTTGTTGCTTCCGCTGAGGGTAATTCTTGTAGGTGGTAAGTTTGGCCCCGGTGTGTTTGATATCTCAGTAATTCTGGGAAAGAAAGAGACACTGGAAAGAATTCAGGCTGCGTTGGGGATGTTATAGTAATATGTTTTGAATGATTGGCGGATAAGAAAAACGGACCACCCGTTTCTTTATGAATAGTTCCGGGTTTTGCAATTCGCTACCTATTGCACCGTAGTACTTATTTTTGTAGAGGAATACAGTTCACGATATGACAAAATTAAAAAGACCGGTCAGGGTATTGGTGGCTAAGGTGGGGCTCGATGGACACGATCGGGGCGCCAAAGTAATAGCAGCCTCATTGCGGGATGCCGGAATGGAAGTGATTTACACAGGTCTTCGTCAAACCCCGGAAATGGTTGTGAATGCAGCGCTTCAGGAGGATGTGGATGCAATTGGGGTCAGTATTCTCACCGGTGCGCACAAGACTGTATTCCCGAAAATCCTCTCGTTGATGAAGGAAAAGCAAATGGATGACGTATTACTTACCGGAGGTGGAATCATTCCTGCTGAAGATATCAGGGAATTGACAGCATCCGGCGTGGGAAAGTTATTTACTCCGGGCACTGATACTACAGAAATAGCATCATATATAAAAGAATGGGTAGAGGCACATCGCCGCACTCAATAAATAATTAGTTCAATGGAATATTCTACAATTTTATTTCAGGTGACAGATGGGATATGTACTATTACAATCAACAGGCCTGATAAATTAAATGCTTTGAATAAGACAGTATTTGATGAATTGGATAAAGCCATTGATCGAGTATATATGGATAGCAATATCAAAGGTGTGATTATTACGGGGCAGGGGAGCAAGGCTTTTGTAGCAGGAGCGGATATCAGTGAGTTTCTTGAGGTGCCCGAAAAGCATGGGGCAGCGCTGGCCGATCGTGGACAACAGGTCTTTTTTAAAATCGAAGATTGCCCCAAACCGGTGATTGCCGCTGTGAACGGATTTGCCCTGGGTGGAGGGTGCGAACTTGCCATGGCATGTCATTTGAGGATAGCAGGTAGTAACGCAAGATTTGGGCAGCCCGAGGTAAACCTTGGATTAATACCAGGCTATGGCGGCACGCAGCGACTTACGGCATTGGTAGGAAAGGGAAAAGCGATGGAACTGGTTTTGACAGGTGCAATGGTACATGCGGATCAGGCACTGGCGTTGGGACTGGTTAATGAAGTAGTGGCACCCGAAGAACTTATATCCAAATCCGAAGGTATGCTTAAATTAATTCTTAGCAAGTCTCCGGTGGCAGTGGCTAAAGCAATTAAAGCTGTAAATTCCTTTGACCACTCGAGGAGTGGATTTAGTGAGGAGACACGCCTGTTCGGAGAGGCCTTTGAGTCGGAAGATAAACGTGAGGGAACGGCTGCTTTTCTTGAAAAACGTACCCCTGATTTTCCCGGAAAATAAAAATTGAAATAAGCACAATTATGAATTACAGAATTGAGAAAGACACATTAGGAGAAGTAAAGGTTCCTGCTGATGCCTA
>JACFNA010000021.1 GCA_019455085.1 Chitinophagaceae bacterium | reverse complement strand
ACCCACCGTTCCGCACTGAAATACCTGAAAATGAAGCTGGACGAACTATATTAACAGACAAAAAAATATTTCTGTAACATTGCATTGCAATTATGAAACAAAATACCAAGTCTCAGGGAACTTCAAGTACACATACCCCACAGGGTTTTTCTCTGTTTAACAGGGATAATATCAAGTGGATGATTATAGGATTAGTGCTGATCGCTATCGGGCTGGTGATGATGGCCGGTGGCCGCAGCAAAGACCCTAATGTATTTGATGCAGATGCCATATACAGTTTCTGGCGCATTACGGCTGCACCCATCTTAATTGTAGCAGGTTTGGCAGTGGAAGTGTATGCCATCATGAAGAAATCGAAAAACTAATATTACTCCGGCTGCTGCATGACTTTTTTCCAGTCAATCATTATCGCACTTGTAGAAGGCCTTACAGAATTCTTACCCGTATCTTCCACAGGGCACATTATTATCACAGGCAAACTGCTGGGAGTACCTGAAAATGATTTTACTACTTCCTTTACAATCGCTGTGCAACTGGGAGCAATCCTGGCAGTAGTGGTGCTCTATCACAAAAAATTTCTGCAGATTACCAATTGGCAGTTTTATCTGAAACTGATTATCGGGATGATCCCTGCGGTAATCCTGGGCTTGTTGCTATCTGATTATATAGATACACTTCTGGAAAGCGCTACTACCGTAGCCATCACACTCCTGTTAGGCGGTATTGTACTGGTATTTATAGACAACTTCTTTAATCATCCAAAAATTGAAGATGAAAAGGAAGTTTCTTTTTTGCGTTCGTTCAAAATAGGCCTTTGGCAATGCCTCGCATTAATACCCGGTATGAGCCGGAGTGCAGCTTCAATCATCGGAGGTATGCAACAAAAACTTACGAGAAGCGCAGCTGCTGAATTTTCTTTCTTTCTGGGCGTACCTACACTTTTCGGGGCGACAGTGTATAAGTTGTACAAGTATTACAAAACTCAGGGAGGTTTCACTTCAAATGATATTGAACTGCTCGTGGCAGGCAATGTAGTTTCTTTTATTGTGGCCATCCTCGCCATCAAGTTCTTCATCAACTTTCTGAAGAAACATGGTTTCCGTATCTGGGGATTTTACAGAATCGTGGTGGGAATCATTCTGTTAATAATGATTGGAACCGGATACCTCAAATAGAAGTGTTTCTCTATACGAGACTTCCTATTCATTCTCATACAAAGCACATATTCCAACCTTAGGAGCTATAACATTTTGTGTACTGCCGCTAGTATCTCGCTCTTGGTAAATGGCAACCCTTTAATCTTGTTTAATCCTTTAGCATCCACCAGAAATTCGCTGCGGATAATCTTTACCAACTGGCCGTTATTCAGTTCGGGTACCAGAATCTTGTCATACTTTTTCAGGAGTTTACCAAGGTTACGCGGGAAAGGCCTCAGGTAGCGCAAATGCGCATGAGCCACTTTGTGCCCCTCAGCTACCAGTTCTGCCACAGCACTCTTGATGGCTCCATAGGTGCTACCCCAGCCCAGCACCAGTACTTTTCCTGAGTGTGGTCCATTATCAATTTCGAGTTCAGGAATATAATCAGCTATCAGATCTACTTTCTTCTGCCGCAGTTTCACCATGAATTCATGGTTTTCCGGATCGTAGCTTACATTTCCGGTGATATGTTCTTTCTCCAACCCACCAATACGATGCTCCAATCCACGTGTACCGGGGATTGCCCATGGGCAGGCCAGTTTATCATCACGGGTATAAGGCTGAAATGGAGTTCCATCATCAGCAGGCTTCTCAAATTGCACTTTTATCTCAGGCAATTCACTACTTTTTGGATATTTCCAGGGTTCAGCCCCATTGGCAATATATCCATCACTCAACAGAATTACAGGCGTTACATGCTGCAATGCGATACGCACTGCTTCGAAGGCAGCATAAAAACAATCACTCGGTGTGCGTGCTGCAATAACCGGTATCGGACTCTCGCCATTCCTGCCGTAGTAGGCTTGTAACAAATCGCTCTGCTCCGTCTTTGTAGGTAAACCGGTAGAAGGGCCGCCCCGCTGTATATTACATATCACAAGTGGTATTTCCAGCATCAGCGCCAGTCCCATGGCTTCTGTCTTGAGCGCCATGCCGGGACCACTGGTGGTAGTCACGCCCAATGCCCCACCATAAGAAGCGCCGATGGCCGCGCTGATAGCGGCAATCTCATCTTCAGCCTGAAAAGTCTTGACGCCAAAATTTTTGTGCTTGCTCAACTCGTGCAGTATATCACTGGCAGGAGTAATGGGATAGGTACCCAGGAAAAGCTGTAAGCCACTCTTTTGGGCTGCCGCGATAAGCCCCAGCGCCAATGCCGGATTTCCCTGTATATTTCTATAATTGCCGGGAGGCATCTTGGCTTTGGCCACGGAATAGCGGATGGTAAAGGTTTCGGTCGTCTCACCATAATGATATCCCGCCATTAATACTTTCAGGTTGCTCTCGAGTATATCAGGCTTCCCTTTAAATTTTTCCTTCAGAAAAGCCACTGTACTGTCAGGCTTCCGGTTATACATCCAATAAAGGAACCCCAGCACGAACATATTCTTTGCCCTGTCCCTCTCCTTGGTTCCCAAAGAAGAATCTTTAAGCGCTTCACGGGTAATCTTAGTAACATCTATCCTGATTACTTCATACTTATCCAGACTGCCGTCTTCCAGCGGATTGACACCATCCGGATATTTTGCAAGCCTCAGGTTCTTTGCATCAAACCCTTCAATATTCGCAATAATTTTTCCTCCCGGTTTCAGTGTCTTCAGGTTTGTCTTAAGGGCCGCTGCATTCATGGCTACAAGCACATCCGAATGATCGCCCGGAGTGTATATCCTGTCACTTGAAAACCTGAGCTGGAACCCGCTTACGCCCGGCAGGGTGCCCTGAGGAGCACGAATTTCAGCTGGGAAATCGGGGAAAGTAGCCAGGTCAATACCCAGCAAAGCAGTATTGTTGGTAAACTGCGAACCGGTCAGCTGCATTCCGTCGCCGCTGTCGCCGGCAAATTTTATTACAACCTCTTTTAATATCCTTTCACTCATAGTCTGGTGCAAAATTAGCTTTTGTATGGATGATTGCAGGGCTATACAATTCCGATATCGGTAAAAATGTCTCCTACCTTTCCGGCTGCAAAGTTCACCTTTATTTCTATTTCTTTGTAATCTGTATGCAATCCTCTGCAAGAGTAAAATACTTCCTGTTTGGCCAGCACCTGGCAGATGGCATCCGTATTACGCTTGCCATCATCATTCCTGCCCTGATTGGGGCCTCAATTGGAAAAATGGATCAGGGAGTGGCGGTGTCGTTGGGAGCACTGGCAGTAAGCATTTCAGACGCACCCGGACCGGTAAAGCACAAACGTAACGGTATGTTCTACTGTGTTTTGCTCGTGGGGCTGATGACTCTCATCACCGGATTGCTCAACCATTCCCCCTTCAATCTGGGGGTACTGGTAGTCGTCTCAGCATTCTTTTTCTCAATGTTCAGCGTGTATGGTAACCGGGTAGCCTCCATAGGTTCAGCCGTATTACTGGTGATGGCGCTCCGCATGGCTGATGTGCAACCTGTAAATCTGGTCTTAAGAGACACACTCCTGGTCACAGCCGGTGGCACCTGGTATATGGCTATGTCGATGGCTTTCTATATTCTGGTACCTTTCAGGCCTATCCAGCGGGCTTTGGGAGAATGTATTGCAGAAACGGCACAATTTCTCCAATTCAAATCGGATATGTATGATCCGGATTCGGATATAGATAAAACGTATAACAGTCTCATTCATCAGCAAACTATCGTAAGCGACAGGCAAAATGAAGTGAGAGAATTGCTTTTCAAAAACAGGGCAATCCTCAAAGAATCAACCTACGAAGGCAGGAAATTAGTAGTCGTATTTGCAAGCACAGTCGATCTGTTCGAGCAGGTGATGGCCACCTGGTACGATTATGGCGAACTCCGAAAAAGATACGCCTCATCAGACGTGCTCAGGAAAATCAGCGAAGTCATCAGGTTATGTGCCGCTGAACTGAAGCAAATCGGCGAAGCCATACATTCCCAGTCAGACTATGTGCCGCAACTCCACATTATCCCCCTGCTCGACAGGATTAAACAGGATACTGAGGCAGAAACGGGCGCACCCCTTGACTTCACACTACGCAAAATCCTGATCCACATCAGAGACCTGAATGAAAACATCTCCGATATCGGCATCTACTTCTCCAATTCAGGAAAGCACCTAAAGCCTAATTTCAGAGAAAAAGATTACCAGCGTTTTGTTGCACACCAGAAGACAAGTTTTGCACTGTTCCGAAATAACCTGACGCTCAAATCCTCTGCCTTCAGGCACTCACTCAGGGTCATGATTACCTGTGCTGCCGGTTACGCACTCGGTATGCTCTTTCTCACAGGAGAGCATAGCTACTGGATTATCATGACTATCATCATCATCATGAAACCGGCATACAGCCTTACAAAATCAAAAAACACGGATCGTCTGCTGGGTACTATCGCCGGTGCCGTAATGGGGCTCATCATCCTCTTTCTCATAAAAGACGACACTATTCTGTTTGCACTCCTGGTGTTTTTTATGTTGGGCACATATACGTTTGTACGACTCAGTTATATTACAATGGTTGTCTTCCTGACACCTTATGTATTAATCCTGTTCCATTTCCTCCACCTAAACATTATTAACATCGCAGGAGAACGGCTGCTGGATACCGCAATCGCTTCTGTACTGGCATGGGCCGCTACACGTTTTCTCTTTCCACGATGGGAATCACAGACAATCAGGAAAAATCTGATAGCAGTGCTGAAAGCCAATCAGCAGTATTTGTTCATACTACGGCAGATTGCGGGCGGAGGCACAATCACTTCACTGGAGTATAAACTTGGCCGTAAGGATGTATTTGTAAATACAGCTAACCTCTCTGCAGCCCTGCACAGGATGCAAAGCGAACCGGAAAGCAAGCAAAAATTTCGTTTAGAACTTTATGAATTGGTAGTGCTCAACCACGTGCTTAGCTCCAACATTGCCAGTGCAGTCAATGAGGTGCAGGCATCAGAAAAAACTATCTCACCCACCGCAAGGCACCACCTTTTCAGAGCTGACCAGAATCTGTCCGGAAGTATTCAAATATTTGAACCGCAATTTGTCCCTCCCGAACTGCCTGACAGAAAACATATCGCTGCCTCAGCTGCGGAGAAAGAATCTACACCCGGAGAGTACGAGTTTATCCGAAGGCTGACACACGATATCAAAGGGCTAAGCCACAGGATTGCCAACCTCTAACCACTCATTCCCATTGTGAGAATTCTGATGCCTACAATCGCAAGTGATATGGCCAGCGCCTTCACAATAAACTTTCCCTGTATTCTTCTTGAGAGAAAGGCTCCCAACTGTGCGCCACCAATGACCCCTACAATCAGTGAAAGCGTCATCTTCAGTACCAGAGGATCGTTATAAGTGCCACTCACTGTATGTACGATTACACTGACAGTAGCCATTATAGCCAGAATAAAATGAGATGTGGCAGTGGCCAGATGAACCGGAAAATTCAACCACTCTATCATTGCCGGCACATGGATAATGCCACCGCCGATGCCCAGCAGAGGAGAAAAATATCCTACAAGTACACTGATGAACATTCCCAGTTTCAGGTTGTATGAATAATCATATTCCTCACCCCACTTGTCCACCAATCTCTGATGTGTCCGGGAAGGATGAGCAACAGTCTCCTTTGTGACTGCCTTCTTTTTACCCCTGAAGAAAAGAAAAACAGCCAGTACTATCAGTATGACCCCGAACAACAGATCAAACGCTCCCCGCGGAATATACTTCGTTGTAATGACCCCCAGAATAGACCCGGGGATGGTACATATCGCAAAAATGATTCCCGCTTTATAGTCCACCCGTTTTGCCCTCATATACGCAGTGGACCCTGAGGTGGCATTTGCAGCTACCACCGCTATAGAAATAGCAGTCACCACATCAGGAGAGAATGTCGGGAAAGCCAGTAACATAAATGGCACAAGGATAAAGCCGCCACCTGCACCAATCAAAGTACCCAGCGTGCCCACCAGGAATCCAATCGCTATTAAGACAATAATATTATCCATACATCAAACTTCACCAAATGCGGTCAAAGGTAATAAAGCAGGGAAATACAAAATAAGTTACAAGCATTATCAAACATCTTCTGTGAGATATCAAACCAACGCTCCCTTGCCGACATAATCACCATTCATCTCTCCCCAAACTGAAAAGTTACTGCTCGAAAATCTTTAGTTGTGGAGGGCTTTCTCCTACCTATTCTCCCCTCTGAAGCGAAAATTCCTTTATTTTACATTTTTCACAACGGACACCTCCTCTGAACAGGTAAACTATCTTATGCTCAACACACAAATCTCAAAGTCTGCTTTTGCTGATTCCAAACCACACTACGAAATTCTGGATGGCTTACGGGGAATAGCTGCTATTACAGTGGTCATCTTCCACATCTTTGAAGCCTTCGCCACAAGCCACCTCGATCAGAAAGTCAATCACGGCTATCTGGCAGTAGATTTCTTCTTCATCCTTTCAGGGTTTGTAGTGGGATATGCCTACGACGATCGCTGGGGTAAGATGCATATTAAAGATTTCCTCAAGCGCCGGCTGATACGGTTGCACCCTATGGTTTTAATGGGTTCTGTAATCGGAGGATTGATGTTTTACACTCAGGCTACCGACGCATGGAACGATGTGTCAGGCGTGAGCTTTGGTGCATTGCTTTTTGCAACGGTATTAGGTGCATTACTGATTCCTGCCCCTCCCGGCGTGGAGGTACGCGGCCTGGGTGAAATGTTTCCGCTGAACGGGCCAAGCTGGTCGCTGTTCTTTGAATACATCGGTAACATCCTTTATGCACTGTTTCTTCGCAAATTACCTACAAAAATCCTGGCACTGGTAGTGCTTGCAGGAGGTATCAGTCTGGCACGATTTGCCATCTGGGGGCCACTCGGCGATATCTGCGCCGGCTTCTCGCTTACCGGAGTGGAATTTACAGCAGGGATTTCCAGACTGGTCTTTTCATTTTCTGCCGGCTTGCTACTTTACAGAATATTTAAACCCGTAAAAATAAAAGGTAGTTTCTGGATCGGAACGATTACATTGGTATTATTGCTTTCACTACCCCGGATCGGAGGAGCTGATCACCTGTGGATGATCGGACTCTATGAAACCCTGTGTACTATTATCATCTTCCCCCTACTTGTATATCTCGGAGCCTCAGAACAAAATATCAGTAAGCAACTGACAAACCTTTGTAAATTTCTCGGAAATATATCCTACCCGTTATACATGGTGCACTATCCTTTTATCTATCTGTACTACGCATGGGTGAAAAATAATAATCTCACTTTTTCAGAATCTATATGGGGTGCGGCAGGTGTAGTTGTGGGTAGTTTTGTGCTCGCTTATCTCTGCCTGAAACTTTATGACATCCCCCTGAGAAGATACCTTACAAAGAGATTCTTAAAGGTGAGGGAACGGTAAACAGATTAAGCCGTCTTAAACTTTATTGAAAAAGCAGTACCGCCTTCCCCTCAACGGAGAATGCCTCTTTCGGAAATTCCTAAGCCAAACAAGGCATAGTCATACTTCACCGGATCAGCAGGATCCAGCGCCCTGAGCCGGCTGGTTAATTCCATAGCCGCCTTCCAGTCATTTTGCTTTCGGGAAAGCAAGTCCATCCTGCGGGCAATTCGCGATACATGCACATCCAGGGGACAAACGAGATTTGCGGCGCTTACACTTTTCCAGATGCCGAAATCCACACCACTTGCGTCCTGGCGCACCATCCAGCGAAGAAACATGTTCAATCGTTTGCATGCAGAGTTTCGTTTAGGCGCTGCGATATGTTTTCTCGTGCGGACGGGCGCCCACGGCATCGAGAAGAAGTAATCATAAAAATGATTTAATGCGGCTTCTACCGGTTCAGCCGCAGCTAAAACCTCTTTATTAAAAAATGCGGTCTCCAGCGAGGTATGATTGCTGTAATGGTGTCTGAGAAATGAAATGAAGTACAAAAGGTCGTCGCTATTAAAGGTGCGATGTACAAAACCCTCCATCCGGTTCAGTGCTGCATCAGAATGGTTCAGACAAAACTTATGAGGTTGATTATCCATTAACCTGAGCAGCGCTTCACTCTTTTTGATAATTGTGCTTCTGCTGCCCCAGGCGAAAATAGCAGCAAACAACCCGGCTATTTCAATATCCTGTTTCTTTGAAAAGCGATGAGGTATGCTGACAGGATCATCCTTGATGAATCCCGGCACATTGAATTCTGCTACTTTCTCGTCAAGAAATACTTTCAGATTGCGCACCTTATCCATTGATGGCCTGGCGAAGATCTTCAATCAGGTCATCTGCATCCTCGATCCCCACACTCAGGCGGATGAGGGAGTCTGTGAGCCCATTCTTCAATCGTTGTTCCCGAGGTATGCTGGCATGCGTCATAGTAGCCGGATGGCCAATCAGACTCTCCACACCTCCGAGGCTCTCCGCCAAAGAAAACAATTTAGTGTGGGATAATACCTTCATAGCAGCCTCAATGCTGTCATCTTTCAGGGTAAAGCTCATCATACCACCAAAGCCATGCATCTGCCTGCGGGCAACTTCATAATTCGGATGGTCTTCAAACCCGCACCAGTTCACTTTGTCCACCTTCTCATTGGCACGAAGCCAGCGGGCAATTTTCTCTCCATTTTCGCAGTGACGTTGCATTCTCACATGCAATGTTTTCAGCCCACGCAATACCAGAAAGCAATCCTGTGGCCCCGGTACGGCACCACAACTATTCTGGATAAATGCTAATTGTTCATTCAGATTATCATCATTCACTACAATACATCCGTGCACCACGTCAGAGTGGCCGGCAATATATTTGGTAGCAGAGTGCACTACTATATCCGCTCCCAAATCGAGCGGGTTTTGCAGATAAGGTGAGGCGAAGGTGTTATCTACCGCCAGCAGCACATTCTTAGACTTGCATATTTTTGCCACAGCTTCGATATCGGTCACTGTCATCATGGGATTGGTCGGGGTTTCAGTCCAGACCATCCTTGTATGTGCATTCATAAGGCCTGCCAGTTCATCAGGATTCTGCATATCGCAGAAAGTAAACCTGATGCCGTATTTCTCAAACACTTTGGTGAAAATCCGGAAAGTGCCTCCATACATATCCGCTGCTGCAATGAGTTCATCACCCGGCTTCAGCAACTTCACTACTGCATCCGTAGCGGCCATTCCACTGGAAAAGCATAAAGCATGTCTGCCATTCTCAGCTGCTGCTAATGCCGACTGCAGTGCAGACCGGGTAGGATTATGAGTGCGCGAATACTCATACCCTTTATTTTTTCCGGGCGCCTCCTGTACATAAGTAGAGGTCTGATAGATTGGAGTCATGATAGCTCCTGTAGCCGGGTCGGGTTGTGCGCCGGCATGAATATACTTAGTTCCCTTTTTCACAGTACTGTTATTTTTTTCTAATCAAAAATTAATAGGCAGACTTGCTTTGAAAGTATCCCAATACACATTCAGGTCTGCACCTGTATTTGTTTTTGTAAAAACCATTGTCAGATCCTCAACCGGTTCATTCTTTACTACGGGAACGGTCACCCGCACCACATCTCTCGACGCATTATATTTGAATGCTCCCCATACATCCGTGTCCCTGTTTACAATAAATGTCCATTTATCCTGCACAGGGATCGCATAGAGTGTATATCTTCCTTTCTTAACAGCCTTCCCGCCAATTCTTACATCTCTGAAAAACTCTATTTCTGTAGCTTCATTAGCTCCCAGCCTCCAGACATCACCATAATCAATAAGTCCGCCAAAAATGATTCTGCCATTCACGTGTGGCCGGCTGTAAATCACTCTCATCACCGGGTTGACAGGAGCCTTATTCTGAATCTTAAGAATTGGGTAATCTGATGGATAATAAGCTACATCCAGCGGCGACTGATCCACAGGAGGCAACACACCTGCTGTCTGAGCAGTAAGAATCTGGGTTGTAAAAAGAAGGCAAATGGTTGTGAGGGTTATTATTTTCATAAAGATCGAGTTATGCAAATATAGAACGTTTTAACGGGTGTTCAGTTGCATAAGAGATTGCTTTGAATACTTCAGCACATCAGGGTAAAAGGCCCGATAGCATGCTTCCAGCCGGCTATAATTTTTTTCCAGTATATCCACCGCCATTGAGGCATCATCCATATATCTCGCTCTTCTGACCAATCCTCCAAAACTTTTCTGAATTCCATCTTTTGTACGGTAGTTATACATCCAATTCTCCTGCCGCATGAAACGAAACATATATGCGAACACTTCAGGAAGATAACTCTCATAATTTGAAATCGACTTATAAGTATCAATTGAGAAATTGTACAATGCTTTCCCGGCGGGAAAAACATTATGATCATTCGCAAGAAAATGGTCATACACCACATCCACAAAAGCTCCTGAATACAAACGGTAATCGGCTCTGAAAAATGACTTAGCCTCTGCCGTCGCTGGGTGACTATCTGTAAATTCATCAATCATTCTATGCAATCGGATTCCTTTTTGAATACCTTCAGGATACTCTAACTTCTTTTTTCCCTTCACAAAGTCACTGATCATATTGCCGACGAGAATCTCATCCTCAGAAAATGACAACACCGCATGTGCCAGAAAATTCATATCACAAAATTAAACAGATTACCTACCCGGCATAGAACTTATTGATTTTAAGGGCAAACAGCCTGGAAAAATCCGTTTTACTATATTAATGGCTGGATAAGCGAGTCTAAAGCCCGGAAGGATCAAAATTTTTGTTCAATACTCAGACATTAGGCGCAGGCCACGGAAAGTCCTGCCCAATAAGTCCCCAAACCCAATCTTAAATAATTTAACCGGACAATGAGGATTTTGTTATAATAAAAAAGAAGAAAAGTTTATTGAAACCGAATTGACTAAGTTTGTGTCCTCAAAAAATGGACTGATGTTCAGTACCCGCATCATAGAAAAAAACGGCTTTACAATCCACGCACTGGAAGACCAATCCTCCGGTTGTTTTGCTGAGATCGTGACCGACTGCGGAGCCGCTCTCCTCGCTTTCGGAATCCGTAATGATCAGCATAATATCCAGATCATAGACTATTACGCCTCCAAACAGGAGTTTGATGAAAAGTGTGAATCACTCGGTTACAAAGGTTGTAAATTATCACCTTTTGTTTGCCGGCTGCGCCACAGCACTTTCACCTTCGGAAATAAGGAATATAGAATACTCGGGCGCGATCTGAACGGCCATGCGATTCATGGATTAATCTATAACAAACGCTACCTGGTTACAAAGATGACCGCTGATGAGTCGCATGCATCTGTTTGTATGTTGCATGAATACCGATCAGAAAATAAGGGATTCCCCTTTGCTTATGACTGCGAAGTAACATGGACGCTGGAACCCGGCGGGAAACTCAGTGTACAAACTAAGATCACAAATCAAACGGACGGGCTCATTCCTATTCAGGATGGTTGGCACCCTTACTTTAACCTGGGAGACAAGATTGACAATCTGGAACTCGAATTTCAATCAACAGGAAAACTTGTTTTTGACGATGAACTCCTGCCAACCGGCGAAAAAATACCAGATGCCACATTCGATTCCCTCCACACAATCGGGCAAATACATCTGGACAACTCTTTCATCCTCGACTTTCAGGAATGCCAGCCTCTATGTGTATTGCGCAATAAACAGGCAGGATATGAATTGCAGATTTATCCCTCAGCATCGTATCCCATACTGCAAATCTATACCCCGGATCACAGACAGAGTATAGCCATTGAAAACCTCAGCGGTCAACCAAATGCATTTAATATGGGTAATGGTTTTCTAACTCTCGAAAAATCAGAAAGTACCATTTTTAACACAGCGTATAAAATTAACCTATTGTAAAACACCGCATCTATGGAAAGCCTGGCTGAAAAAATAAAAGAGCTCTTCATCAAAAAATTCAAGAATACACCTTCTGTGTATTTCTCGCCTGGAAGGATTAATCTGATAGGAGAACACATTGACTATAACGATGGTTTTGTGATGCCTTGTGCGATTAACAAGGGTATGTACTTTGCCATTGCTGAAAATGGAACAGACACAATCAATTTCTACTCGAGAGATTACGATGAAAAGTATGAAACTCCCCTCAACAAAATTGGCGCTGATGAAGGTTGGAAGAATTACGTGCTGGGCGTAGTGGATGAATTTCAAAAAGCAGGAAAAGAAATCAAAGGATTTGATTGTGTATTTGGCGCTAATCTGCCTTCAGGTGCAGGCTTATCTTCATCTGCTGCGCTGGAAGGAGGGCTGGCATTTGGCCTGAATGAAATCTTTAATTTAGGATACACGAGAAAAGAGCTGGCATTCCTCTGCCAGCGGGCTGAACATGGCTTCCCCGGTGTGAAATGTGGCATCATGGATCAGTATGCTAATATGATGGGTAAGGAAGACCATGCTATCTACCTGGACTGCATGAGTTTTGAGGGAGTACCCATTCCCCTCGAGCTGGGTGATTATAGTATCGTGCTGATTAACTCCCGCGTACACCATGCCCTGGCCTCATCTGCCTACAACACCCGCCGAAACGAAAGCGAAACCGGACTACAGATTATCCGGAAAAATTCAAACTACAAATCATACCGCGATATCAAATCGGCAGCCTCGCTAAAAAAGTTCGAGATTGAAATGGGGACTTATGTATTCAAAAGAGCCACCTTCATCGTAGAAGAAATTCAGCGTACTATTATGGCTGCCAAACTTCTGAAGCAAAAAAAGATTAAAGCATTCGGTGAGCTGATGTTTCAGTCGCACGAAGGGCTAAGCAATCTGTACAAAGTAAGTTGTGCTGAACTTGACTTTCTGGTAAAAATTGCAAAAAGCAATCCCGACGTGGTGGGGGCACGCATGATGGGCGGCGGCTTTGGAGGCTGTACCATCAACCTGGTGAAGAACGACGGAATAGCAGCTTTCATAGAGAATTCCGTTACGGAATATAAAAAGGAGTTTCAGATATCGGCAGAACCCTTACGCGTAACCGTCAGTAACGGCACGATGCTGCTTGACTAATCTGCACATTTCCCAGTCTTTGCCACTCATAATTATTCCTGAAAGGAGGAACGATTTTTTTCAGTCTTTCCTGAAAGATGTTATAAATTCGACTGCTCTTTCTCCATCCAAACACATATTACACCACCTCTATGCTTAGCGAAATCCAAACCAAACAAAGATTCTACTCACTCGATGTCTTTCGTGGCGCTACGGTAGCACTGATGATTCTGGTAAATAATCCGGGTACCTGGTCTCACATCTATGCGCCCCTGGAACATGCGGAGTGGCATGGAGTTACCCCTACCGACCTGGTTTACCCATTTTTCCTCTTTGCGGTGGGGAATGCTTTTGCCTTTGTGATGCCACGGCTGCAACAGGCTGGCGCAGGTGCCTTCTGGAAAAAAGTTATAAAAAGAACCATACTCATATTTCTGATTGGGCTTTGTCTCAACTGGATACCCTTCGTAAAGTGGGATGGCAATCAACTCGTATTCAAAGCCTGGAGTTATCTTGGAGATGATGGTGAACTTCGCGGAATCAGGATCATGGGTGTGTTGCAAAGAATTGCAGTGGCCTATTTTTTTGCGGCAGTCATTATTTATTTCTTTAAACTCCGTGGCTCCTTTATAGCCGCATGTCTGATTCTCCTGTTTTACTGGTTCCTGTGTATCGCTATGAATCCTGCAGATCCTTTTAGTATCTATGGATGGTTCGGCACCGATATAGACAAGTCTATTCTGGGTGCACATCACATGTATCATGGAGAAGTCAGAGACGGGAAAGCACTGGCATTTGACCCCGAAGGGTTGATGAGTTCCTTTGGTCCCATTGCACAGGTTATCTTCGGTTATCTGTGTGGCGACTATATCGTGCGTAAAGGAAAGACTCCTGAAATGGTTAACGGACTTTTCGTAATGGGCGCCGTGATGATGTTTGCCGGATATATATGGGATATGAGCTTCCCGATTAATAAAAAAATCTGGACCAGTTCTTATGTAGTGTACACCACAGGGCTAGCCACAACCATCATAGCGGTGATGATCTACCTGATAGAGTTGAAAGGAAGGAAAGGATGGCTTGCGCAATTCTTTGACGTATTCGGAAAGAACCCTCTCTTCATCTTCATTCTTTCCGCATTCATTCCCCGCTTTACCGGGCTCATCAGGATTGCCAACGGCACACGCGACGATGGCTCCACAATATTCACTACCCCACTCGGATGGTTTTATCAGCACATCTGTAAACCGGTTTTTCCGGAACATCTGAAAGCAGGGTCACTCATGTATGCTATCATCTGGATAATATGTATGTGGTTGATTGTGTACTGGATGGATAAGAAAAAGATTTATATTAAAGTTTAAAAGTCGCCCTAATGAAAAAAAATGTGGTGTATTTCCTGACAGGAATCCTTTATACTATGTGTATTCAGCCACTTACTGCACAACCCGTTCCGGAAAGGCTTCACAATATCATGACAGCAATCTATCCTGAACAATCACCGGGTGCCGCGCTACTGGTGATGAAAGATGGAAAAACGATTTTCAGTGAAGGTTTCGGCGTTACAGACCTCGACAGTAAATCCCGGATTACACCGGAAACAAATTTTCGCATGGCATCGGTAAGCAAACAATTTACGGCGATGTCTTTGTTACTTCTTGCAAAACAAGGGAAGGTGTCGCTGGACGACCCCATCAGCAAATACCTCACAGGACTACCTGCATTTACAAACGCTATCCAATTAAAACACCTGCTGTCACATACTTCAGGTATTGCCGACTACGAATCTCTAATCCCAAAAGGCACTAAGGAGCAGGTAAGCGATGCAGATGTGCTTGATATGATCAGGCATTCCGACAGCCTTTATTTCAAGCCGGGCAGTAAGTTCAGATATAGCAATACAGGATTCTGCCTTATCACCGAAATCATCCGAAGCGTGACCGGCACATCATATCCCCAATACATTAGCGCGCACATATTCCAGCCTCTCAGAATGGAACATTCTACCATGATGAGCAAAGAGTCCACAATCACCAACAGGGCTTACGGCTATCACGATAATAACGGCACATGGAAGTTTGCTGACCAAAGCCTTACCAGTGCTACTTTGGGCGATGGATGCGTCTATACGTCCATAACCGATTATGCAAAATGGGCAAAAGCAGTTTGGGAGCACCAATTAATTCCCAAAGGCTCGCCGCTTAATCCCCTTGCAGCACGACAGACAATCTCCCCAAGGATCAGCTACGGGTACGGATGGTTTACTTCCAAAGAAAAAGATGGCAGTACGGCTGTTTTTCACTCAGGCGAAAGCACCGGATTTCACAACATTGCTTATCATAACCCCTCTAAAGGGTTGCTAATCGTCATCTTCTCTAATACAGATGATGACCGCATTTCAGAGGCATTCGACAAAGTAGCTGCAGAGATGAAAGTGCAATTGGCATTCAATGAAAAGAATGTATCGCTTTTTCATTTACTAAGTAAGATATACGAGTAAGCATTAAAGATATGTAACCGGATTCTCAATAAATTATTCCTTATAAGTAAACTCTTGTAGGCTACTCACATTGGGGATATTCAGGAATTTCCATGTAGGATGGCCAAAATCAGCAGTCCAGACTTTTCCTCTGAATTGAGGCTGCACAGGCACCCGATACACATTTTTGAATCCTGTTGGTTGCCTTAACAACTTCGTGCCATCAGGCGCAATCAGATACCCTCTCCTATTGGTGCCCTCAGGCTGGCTATCGTAAAACACGATCTCTTTTGCTGATAAGGGCACATAGAAATACTGCACAGGATATTGATAGTTGTCAAAGTCTTCCTGTCCGGGGTGCTTGAAAAGCACTATCTGAGGCGACAGCATCACTACTCTGCTAAATCCAAAACGGGTACGAATAAAATAAGTGACTCCTTCTTTTACCTCAAAAGAAAACGATTTAAGCCGCCATGTTCTTCCTGCCAGTTGCTCAGTAGTATCAAAGTCGGTTGTGCCCACTTGCTCGTCGATGATTACGCTGTCAGCAGTAAAGATTCTCAAAGGTGTATTTGATTCAGCACCAGCCAGCAGAGATACCTTACCGGAATAAGGAGCCCTGAAAAACACATTGCACTGCACGCCTCCAAATCGCCACGACATCAGAGGCACAGTTTCTTTATACCCGACTTTAGAAAGATCAAACGATACATCAGCAAGCTGATAAGGTTTGGGCATCGAAGCAAGACCATCAAGAAAGTTTTTCTCGATCTCAGCCTCTGACAACCGGACTATTCCGTCTCCGGAGGGTACGATATTCCCTTTATCAAATGGCGGAATATAGCGCTGCCCTACAAAAGCCGCCGTCTGCACCATCAGCAGATGGTGAATGCTGTACATGTATCTGAAAAACTTGTCCTTGCTTACCTGTGTGCCATCTAATTCATAATACAGTTTCAGGAAATGTATATAAGCTTTCAACTCATTAATACGCTTCCATTCCGCGCTGCCATTCTTTACTGCATTAGCCGCCTGCTGTAAATCTCTCAGGCTAAACGCCACGTCTGCCGCATCCTGATAGTTCCTGCTCCACCGATCGAACATGTTTTTTACAAATGGCGCCCCTTTGCCAAAACAGTCATCCAGATACTGCGTGTATAATGAATCAAAATCTTGCGTCAAATCCCACTGAAGCTGCCCCGCGAGCCAAAGTGCATGCCCCATGGGGCCGGCAGCATTTGTGGTTTCCAGATACACACCATCAATTTTATTTTCATTCCAGAATTTCAACCTGGGCTTCATGCTGTACAGATCAAACTGAGGCACGTCTTTACTCCACTGGGTGATATTCCAGTAATCATAAATTCCCATTCTTCCCGTGATGGAAGCTGCCCACTTCTTAATCATCTGGTTCGGGAGATAGGCTGTCTGAAAAGCGTAAGGGATGATCACAGGATATACATTCTCCCGAAGGGGGAAGGAAGGTACCCTTGCATTATCAGGGCCATCGCCATAGGCATACATGGTTACCACCACCCGTTTATCACGGGCATAGTCTTTAGCCACTTCATTTGCAAGCCACCACCACTTATCTGCATGGTTCACTACTCCCGAAATTTTTGCTGGTAGCGGATCGTCCTTTCCGCCACGTCCATCTGCCGGGTCTACTCCCAATGCTACAAAATCCCCATTGGCTTTCTGATATTTCGAATTAATCCAATCCTTATATGCCTTTACAGCATCCGCATTATCTATTTTAAACCTGCCCGCCTTTTTCCCTGATTCACCGGCAAACCATTCAGGATGTTTATCCAGCAGGGTTTTATTCTGTGAATAGAAAGCCTCACCCTGATGCCCGGTGCCTGCAAAATCAGCATTGAAACGATTCCTTCGCATCCAGGCTAACCACCTCGCTTTAAATTCATTTGAAGGATCATAAGCCTGCACTTGCCCGAAGTTTAATCCTCCTGTTCCAAATAAGTTTCTGTTCCTAAAAGTGGGCGCAATCCATCTTCCTTTGAAATCTTCATAGCGAAGCTTCTTAGGTTTTACAAACCAATTATCTCCGGGCCCGTACCATTTGAATCCTAACTTGTCCAGATAAGTATAGACGGCATTCTCAAGTGAGTTTTTAGTGGTGTATCGAAGTAATGTGCGATTGCCTGTTATTTCCATGTAAAATTCCTGACCAGTGCTGCCACCAGTTGGCACCTGCTCAATCACTATTGTCCCTGCTTTATAACCCCGTAATGTATTCCTCAAATCATGGATTGCATCATTGTTTTCTCCTGAATACACAATGACTGTTTTACTTTGGCGCGACTGCGAATGGATAGAAGATCCGGCACTGCACCCCATTATCAGGAACACAAAGAGGAACCACTTCATAATTTTATATTATTGTCCGACCAGGTTGGGCTAAAGCCCGCTGGACTTAGATTTTAAATTTATTACCCTGCCCTTCATGGTAGGGCTATGAAGTTCTTACCCAACATGGGCTTTAACCGCACACTTTGAACAATCTAGCCGGACAACGATGATAATTTTATTATTCAGCAATACTTACCACATCATCACGACAGGCATCATATCATGTCTCTATCCTCCTACACGCCGGTAATTACTGCACTTTCGGCCCAGGCGGGCAGTAGGTGCGCAGATAATTTGTGTACAGGGTACCCAGATGCTTCGAAGTGCCTTCTCCCTCCGAAATACCATGAGTCCGGTTAGGATAAGGCATAAACTGAAACTGCTTATTATACTTAATCAATTCATTGAGCATCTTCTCCGCATTGTCATAATGCACATTATCATCACCGGTGCCATGAATAAACAGGAGATTCCCCTGAAGGTTTTTGGCATAATGAACCGGCGATCCCAATACATAATCCTCCATATTCTCCTGAGGCAAACCCATATAGCGTTCTTCATAAATATTGTCGTAATACAAAAGATTAGTGACTGCTGCAATGGCAATTCCTGTCTTATAAATTTCAGGATACTGAAACATCAGACTCATGGTAGATGAGCCACCTCCGCTCCATCCCCATACTGCCACACGGTCTTTGTCGAACCAGGGCTTTTCCAATATCTTCTTTGCAGCCATCGCCTGATCACGAATATTTAAACGCCCTAATTTTCTGTAAATAGATTTTCTCCATTCAGCGCCTCTAAGAGAAGGCGTTCCTCTATTATCCACAGAAATCTGAAAATAGCCCTCCAGGCTCATATCACCCTGAAACAAAAAGTTGTTCTGACTGCCATACCTGTCAACAACGGTACTCGCTCCGGGCTCCCCATAGACATAAAAAACCACAGGATATTTTTTCGTGCTGTCGAAATTGACAGGCTTCACCATCCAGGCATCCAGAGTAATGCCATCTTCTGTAGTTACTTTAAAGAATTCTATGTTGGAATGGGCATTTACTTTTGCTGTCTGATCTATACTCATTCCTGGATTGAGTGGTGTATGCGATGGCAAAGCAACCCACTCCCACGCAGGAAGGGTTTTATAATTAGAAAAGCTGTGCAACGCATATTTCGCTAAAGGTGAGATGTTATAACTATGTGTACCCTGCTGTTGCGCAGGAGACAACTGCTCCGCTTTTCCGGAACCATCTAGCCTTGTACGATACAGATAAAGCTGAGTAGGGTTATCCGGACTCGCCATAAAATACACGTAATTATTCTTTTCGTCGATGTAGTTTATTGTTTGGATATCATAATCACCCTTTGTAACCAGCGTCTCCTTACCTTCTTTATCCATTCTGTAAATGTGTCTCCAACCATCTTTTTCGCTTACCCATAAAAAATCTTTTCCTGTACTGAACCAATCCCACCCTACCGGGTCATCATTATTCCATCTCGACTTAATATCGATAAAGGCTTTATCAGTTTCTGTGTAGAAGTTTTTTGCTACCCCTGTATTCACATTGCATAAAAAGAGCCTGCTTTCATTTTGCTTTCTATTGAGCTGTTGCAATACAATTTCATTACTGTTAAGAGTCCATTCCATTCGTGGTATATAATGTTGCTGTGGATCTCCGGGTACATTCATCCACTTAATATTCTTGTCTGCCACGGTGATGACTCCGATTCTAACCGGAGACGGCGGCTCACCTACCTTGGGATATTCTACTGGAATGATAATGGAATATACAGAGTCAGTCGTATTCAACATATAATAGTCACGCACTTTTGTGGCATCCACATTCCAGAAAGCAATCTTCCTGCTGTCGGGACTCCACCTGAATCCATCGCGGCATCCAAACTCTTCTTCATATACCCAGTCAAAAGTTCCATTAATATCCTTACGTGTACCTGTTGTAGTAAGTTGGGTTATCTTTCCTGTTGCCAAATCTTCTGTGTAGATATTGTGATTACTTACATAGGCAGCTTTGGTGCCATCCGGTGAAATCTTTGCAAACATCAGCGACTGAGAAGGGAGCGATTTCCCCAACTGCATCAGTTGTTTTTTCTGCGAGTCATATATCCAATAATCTCCTCTGGTATTATATCTCCACACCCTCGCAGTATTTGTAAAAATCAGCCACCGCTTGTAATCCGGCGAGTGACTGTAAATATTAAATGACAAAGGACTGGTAGCGCCTTCAGGAGTGAGTTCTGCTGAAGATACCAGCACCTTCTCATCCCCTGACTCCATATCATACCTTATGATATTGCCGTTTGAAAGTGTCAGATAAGCCTCACCATCGTCTGACCAGTTAATCGCAGCAGGGCGAAACTGAGCTGTAGCGCCAATCACAGCAAACAAAAAGAAAATAAATAAGACTGACTTAAATGACTTAAGCATTGTAATTGTAATTTTTGGGATTATTAATAGGTTTAAAATTAAGAATTAGAAATCAACCGTTGAAATGGGTGAACTTCGGGTAATTCTAATTGCGCAGCTAAAATCTGCTTCCCTTTACTAACCAGTTGCCCACGCAACTGTTCGTCTCTGAAAATCTCAAGCATCACCCTCGTAAGGTCTTCCTTGTTTTCATAAACAAAATTCAGCGAAGCCCCTTCCGACACGTCGGCACAGGCACTTGCCCCGGCTGTGAGAACCGGCACTTCACACGAAAATGCTGCATACATCAGATCTGTAGCAGGGAAAAATCGCTCAGGAAGTAATACCGCATACGCACTCCTGAGCAGTTTATAATAAATATCATTTTCCGCTTCCGTTACTACCACATCGTCATGAAATCGATAGTGCTCCAGAAGATTCTTTACAGCCTCATGCAATTCTGTTTCTGCACTTACCAATAGTTTCATATTACTCCGCTGCCATTTCTTGAAACCGGAGAACGCCTTCAACACCCACGTCAGCACCTCTACACTCTTCGTCGGATGACAAAGAAAATATTCATTACCATCAGCATATTGCTCTTTTACTGACTCTCTCTCTTCCCATCCGGCAGGCGATAAAAGTGTTGCAGGACTTTTATAAACAAGCTTGATTTTCTCTTCCTGAATTTTCAGCTTGTCGATCAGCCACATCGTTTCAGCAATTGTGAATAGAACTATTGATCCGGCGGATGTCACTTCCTTTTGGAGTTTTGAAACATACTCAGCCTGATTGTGTGCGTGCGCCGCCTCCTTCATCATCAGCTCTAATGGCGAGGCTATCCAAATGTAACCCTCCATACCGGATAACGGCATTACAGAAAAGAACCTGTCAGGCTGCAGCCTTTTTAGCTCTTTCTTTATTCTTTGTTTGAATGAAGCTGATAAAAAAGAAGATGGTGCTTTCACTGAAACGATATCGATATCTGTTACAGGGCTGAGGCGCTCATCCTCCCTTGTTAAAACAATTATTTCATGTTCGGGATTGCACTTCTTCCATTCGTCAACCCATCCAGCCAGAAAAGGTGTGAAAGGATAAACGGGATCAGATATGGTATTGACAACTATTCTCACTTTGATCAGGACGGATTTTCAATTTCATTTAACTCCAGCCACCTCATCTCTTTTTCATCTATCAGGTTGGCCAATTCACCTATCCTTTCTGATATCTTCGTCAACTCGTCGAATGGAAGATTTCCTTCAGAAAGCCTGGCTTCTAAATCAGATTTCTCCTTTTCGAGTTTGGGGAGTTCCTTTTCAAGCAATTCGTACTCACGTTTTTCTTTGTAAGACAGCCGGTTGGGATTCTTCTGAGAGAATGTCTTTACAGGCTCAGATACTTTCTTCTCTGCAACCTCTTCTTTCTGCTCAGTTTGCTGTTTCCACAATCTGTATTGGGTATAGTTACCCGGATAGTCGATGACTTTACCGTCTCCCTCAAAAGCGAAAATATGATCTACCAGCCTGTCCATAAAATAACGGTCGTGGCTGACGATTAAAAGACAACCCTGAAAATCTGCAAGGAATTCTTCAAGTACTCTCAGTGTCTGTAAGTCCAAATCGTTGGTAGGCTCATCCAGCACCAGAAAATTGGGGTTGCGAAACAAGATGCTCAACAAAAGCAGTCTTCGCTTTTCGCCGCCACTCAATTTACTCAGCGGAGTATATTGTTGCTGGCCATTGAATCCAAACTTTTCCATGAATTGCGAGGCACTGATCTTGTTGCCATCTGCCAACGGGAAGAACTCAGCAAATTGTTTCACGTATTCTATGGCCCGTTTGTCTTCTTTGTACTGAAGGCCTTCCTGGGAGAAGTTTCCGAACACCACCGTTTCCCCGTGATTAATCTTCCCACTGTCAGGCTCCATCAGCCCAAGTGCAATTTTGAGAAAGGTACTCTTTCCACTCCCATTCCTTCCTACTACCCCTATTCTTTCACCCCGCTTAAACGTATAATCAAATCCTTTCAAAATCACTTTGTCACCAAACGACTTATATACCTTCTTCATTTCAATAATCTTACCGCCAAGTCGCGTCATCTTCACCTGAAGGGTGATATCTTCCTGTATTTCCTTTCCGGTTACCTTCTCTTTTAAATCATAAAAGGCATCCTGCCGGCTACGCGATTTGGTTGTACGTGCCTGCGGCTGCCTGCGCATCCACTCAAGTTCTCTCCGATAGATATTCTTATCCTTTTGCAACTCACTTTGCTGCACTTCACGACGCAGAGCCTTCTGTTCAAGAAAGTAATCATAGTTGCCTTTATAGGTGAATGTCTGTTCCTCATCAAGTTCTACAATCTCGCTGCATACCGCATCCAGAAAATACCGATCATGAGTTACCAGCAACAAGGTAGTATTTTGAGTACTGAGAAACTCTTCGAGCCATTCTATCATATCCACATCCAGGTGGTTGGTTGGTTCGTCAAGAATCAGCAGGCACTTGCCTTCATGAAGCTGAGCTTCCAGCAATACCTGAGCCAGTGCTACTCTTTTCCGCTGCCCTCCACTTAGATGCTGCACAAGAGAGTCAAGATCATAAATCTGCAATTTCCCCAGTATCTGCTTCAGCTGGCTTTCCAAATTCCATGCGTTGGCCTCAGTAATAGCGGTAATTAACTCTGCCAGCCGATGCTCGTTACGTTCCGGCGATGCAGACAACTGTTCATACTCTTTTATCAGATGAATTGTAGGATGGTCCATCCTCAAAACATGATCCCACACTGAATGGCCTTCCTGAAAACGGGTATCCTGTTCCAGCATTACCACCTTTATATCCTTATGGATCCACACCGTACCCGAGTCCGGCTGCTCCTTTCCTGCAATAATCTTCAACAAAGTGGATTTACCGGTACCATTCCTTGCTATCAATGCCACCTTATCTCCCTCCTCGATATGCAGAGAAATATCTCTAAACAACACACGGATACCATAGGACTTGGTAATATTCTCAAGAGACGCATAATGCATAGCTGCAAAGGTAGGAGGGAAACGAATTTAAAATTTTTGCCCCCGGCATATTATATAAGCCATTAATACCCATAGGCAATTACAAGAATTACTACGCAAGCCGACTTTCCAATCCGTGCTTGCGAATACGCTTTGTACCGCACATCAAACTAATACCCTCTCCGGAGTTTATTTTTTATACTTTCGACAAATGAACGACTACACTGCACACGAAACTGCTGTAATAGACGAAGGCGCTATTATAGGTAAGGAAACCAGAATCTGGCATTTCTGCCACATCATGCCCGAGGCCAGAATCGGAAATCATTGCAATCTTGGCCAGAACGTTTTTGTAGATAACAACGCAACCATTGGTAACGGTGTGAAGATTCAGAATAATGTTTCAATCTATAACGGTGTAGAACTTGAAGATGATGTTTTCGTAGGCCCATCAGTAGTGTTTACCAACGTAATAAATCCAAGGAGTTTTATTGAGCGCAAAGACCAATTCAGAAAGACACTGGTACGCAAAGGCGCATCAATAGGCGCAAACGCTACCATCCTTTGCGGAGTTGAAATAGGCGCCTACGCTCTAATCGGCGCCGGTGCTGTCGTTACCAAAGACGTGCCCGACTTTGCAATTGTATTGGGCAATCCTGCAAAAATTACAGGATATACTAATGAAGAAGGTACATTAAACGCCTGACTACCGTAACCCTCTTATTGCCCTACCAGAAACACCGCATTTGCCAACATCAGCTTGCCCGTTTCCCAGAAATTACGAAAGATAATATCATCAGTAAGATATACCACCGAGCCTCTTCCCATATCCTGCACTCCAAATAATAATCCGTCCTGTAATTTAGAAGTCAGCTTAGAACCTACATATCCTGTTACATAATTATCTTTCTTTAGATACCCTACATTCCAGCCTCCCTTGGAAAATTCATACACAGTCGGGTCCAGCTTGAGTGTATAATAATAATTAGGATAACCAAACATTAAGGGATGGGTGTTGTCGACATCCACCTTATAGATGGCTCCCGGAATACCTTCTGATACATCATCGCGTTCTCTCTCACTATACGTCTTCAATGCATCATAAGGCGCTCCCTTATCCTCTTCACCTTTTTTATCGCCCTCTCCTTTCATTTTTACAGCACTCCATTCCTGTTTCGAAAGCTGTGCCACTACGTTTCCAATACCTACCAGTCTTCCACCGCCTCTGATCCAGTCAGCCAGAGACGCCGCACTTTCCTTATCGCTCAGAAATCTATACATCCCTGAAGGCAGAATAATCACATCCCATTCTGAAAGTTGCATTCTTCCAAAATCTTTTGCATTCACAAGTGTAATAGGGTACCCGATCTGGTTGTCAAAGTAATCCCATACCTCTCCGGCTGCATTTGAAAATACCCCTTCTCCCGTAAGCATTGCTACCCGTGGCGCTCTTAATACATGCACCATATCACTTCCGAAATCAGGCCCCTTATCAGCCATTCCTGAACTTATCGGATACATCTTCACCTGATGGCGGTTGCACACTTCTGCTACTGTTGCCCACAGATTACCTCCGAACTTTCCATTCCCGGTTTTATTAATCAGAACCGTACCTCTGTCAAACTTTTCTCCACCGCTTTCTAACGGATCTTCTGTAAACCTGAGCCGGATTCCCTTCTGAAGCAGTTCTCCTACAGCCCGCACTGAGTTAAGCCCCTGCCATTTTATTGCATAAGCATACGAGTCGGATGTGCTATTTGGTGAGAACTGGTTCCACACGCCGGAAGGAGTCACTGTGAAGGACTGCTTTGTTGCATAGGCTGTAAGCCCGTACGCGTATGGTAAAGCCCACGCTGTGATATCATACGTAACAGAATCACTCAGTTTAGACTGAGGTTCAAATAATACCTTTACCAATGTGGCTTTGGGCTGCGTGCCGCTGATGACCAAATCGGAAGAAGAAATGCTAAAGGATTCTTCCTTCCCGGATATATAACTGAATCCTTTTGCAGCGCCTGAGGCGGTACCATATTGAATCCCATTGCGGTCAAGCAATTGCACCAGGGCACTGATACGCTGGCCGTCTTCAGGATTGTTCTTAATCACATAAGTTTTGTACTCTCCTACCTTACCGTTTACTGCATTATCAAAATATTGTCTGAAGTTCTTTACCAAATCGCCGGCATTCTTTGATGATATTTCCACAGTGCTGATGCCTGTAGTAAAGTGATGCTGCACTCTGTCCACCAGCGAAAGAGTGTCCTTATCATTTGTAAGAATACCCAACCCCGCTGAGATACCTCCCTGCTCATAAGTCATCCCAATTGAGCCATTATACAATGGATAGGTATCCCCGTATGAAGGATAGAAAAGGTCGAACCGCTGCGCCGTAAAAAACAACCAGCCGTTCTTATCAAAATATTTTGCATTGTTTTTCCCGATAGTTTTCTGGAAGTCTCTCTGCCATTGGGTGATTACTTCGTGATATGGCTCTGCTGCCGGTGCGAAATAATAGGGTGCATTCACACTCTGCTCGTGAAAATCGACATGTACTTGTGGCAGCCATTGGTTGTACACT
>JACFNA010000289.1 GCA_019455085.1 Chitinophagaceae bacterium | reverse complement strand
ATCCTACGATTGCAATCATGGAGAATATCACAGCCAGGATAGCTCCTCTTTCCAGGTCTTTGGAAATAACCGGCTGCACCACCTGCGAACTTTGAATATTATTTTTTGAAAACTGCTCCTGGGTAGTGCCGGCAGGAAGTTGATCTTTCAAAGCTGTAAAAAGACGTGCTTCCACTACACTATCGGCATTTCCTACTCCTTTCATAAATGAAGTGGTAATGTCGAGATGGCGATAGTCTCCTACTGTTTTGATAACGGGATTGTCACCATCCAATGCTTCTTTCAGTTTATCACGGATAGCTTCCGGATTTACCTTATCTGCAAATTGGATAGTATAGCTACGGCCTCCTTTAAATTCAACACCTTTATTAAACCCGTTAAAGAAAGAGGCAATCCCGCCTACCAATACGACTACTGAAATGATATAGGCAATCTTCCTGTATTCGATAAACTTAAACTGAGGGTGTTTAAAGATAAACTGGCTGAACTTGGTAAAGTATTTAAAGTGGCGCTGCCTGTTCATATACACGTCAGTAATCAGACGAGACATCAGAATACCACAGAACAACGACAGTGAAATACCCAGCATCTGTGTAGTCGCGAATCCAAGTATGGGGCCCAAACCAAAGTAAAACAAAATGATGGCTGTCAGAAACACAGTGACGTGTGCATCAATTACAGGTGCATACGACCTTACATAACCATCATGGATAGACTGAGGATACGATTTGCCACGGGCCAACTCCTCCTTAATCCTCTCAAAGATGATTACGTTAGTATCTACCGCCATACCTACTGTCAATACCAATGCCGCAATACCTGCTGCGGTAAGAGAAGCGCCTAAAGCACTCAGAATACCCACAGTAAAGAGCAGGTTAAAAATCAGGGCTATATTAGCTACCATACCACCCGTATTGTAGTAAAGCAACATCAAAGCGAAGATTACCAGGAATGCAATGATAAACGCTGTGGCCCCGCCTTTTACGGCTTTCTGACCTAATGTAGGCCCTACTATTTGTTCCTGAACAATCTTGGCAGGTGCATCAATCTTACCTATTTTCAACACATTAGCAAGGTCTTGCGCTTCCTGAATAGTGAAGTTTCCTGAAATTTCCGAACTACCACCCTCAATTGCATCATTCACATTGGGAGCACTATATACCACATCATCCAGCACAATAGCAATAGGCCTTCCGATATTATCACCTGTCATTCTGGCCCATACCCTGCTACCGGCGGGAGTCATTTCCATTTTAATTGCCGGGCGGCCTCTCTGATCAAAATCCTGGCGGCTGTCTTCCACTGCATCTCCTTCCAATTTGGCTTTGTCAGTTCCGGGAATTGTCTTGATAGCGTATAGCTCTACATATCTCTGAGAGGTATTGTCATTCTTCTGCTCAGTTCCATACAAAAATTTGATATTCCCCGGGAACTCACTCTTAACCACATCCATATTCAGATACTTATTCGCCAGAGAAGTATCCTTAATTTCCACATTGGCTATGGCAGAATAGTATGAGAGTTGCCCGTTAGGCCCTTGTTGTGGCCCGATGAAATGAATTACACTTGTAAGCGGGTGCTGGTTAGCAAGCAGGCTGGTAGAATCGGCTTGAGCAGAGTCGGTCTGGGTAGAGTCGCCCTGATGTGTTGTGCCGCTCAGATAATTTGCAAGTGCTCTGTCTGCATTATCAATAGCCTGGCCTATTTCACCTATATTATATACTTCCCAAAACTGCAAATAAGCGGATGCCTGTAAGAGTTTCCTTACTCTTTCAGGATCCTGCACACCGGGAAGTTCTACGTTGATAATTCCTTTTGCGATATCCAGATTCACCGGTACATTAGAAACACCAAACTGGTCAACCCTCTTTGTAATTACTTTATAAGTCTGGTTGATTGCATCCTTTGCAATCAACTCTAATTCAGATATTACTTTCTGGTCAGAATCATTAATCTTAATCGTCTTGCCGGCCCCTCCGAATATGGATGCCAGTGGCAGATTAGGATTCTGCTCTTTCCACACCTGTCCAAATAAGGTGATAAAGTCCAGGTCGCTTTGCAACTGCCTTTCAGTAGTGGTAGCAATTGCTTTCAGCAAAGCAGGATCTTTCGGATTATTGCTCAACGACTTAAGCAGCCCGTCAAGACTCACGTTCATGGTCACACTCATACCGCCCTGAAGATCGAGACCTAACTGAAGTTGGTTCTCCTTCGCCTTCTGATACGTAATTCCGAAAACCGGATAAATCTTTTCGTGGCGGGTACTGTCCACATAGTGATGAAAAAGTTTCTGCTCAAGTACTTCCTTCTCATCAGCACTTGCGTCCGGATGAGTCAATGCTACTACCTTCTTCGCTTTTTCGTGCAGCTTATTTTCGTGGCTTTTCACCACCCAGTTGAACGAAAGCTGATAAAGAGAGATAAGGATAAGGATAATGGTAAAAACCCATACCAGGCCTTTTAATTTCATATCTGATTTTTTGAAGTGTGCAAAGATAATGTTTTGCAATTAAAAGCCATTGCAGAAACTACAGATAGTCTTATTGAAAATAAAAATAATTTGAAAATGAATACAGTGGAGGAATAATAGGTTGCTCATATAAGAAAGGGCAGTACCTCAAGGCACCACCCTTTCTGACATTTTATGAACAGAAAACATTTAGTATGTCAAACGAATAACATCTATCCTGCTGCTAT
>JACFNA010000288.1 GCA_019455085.1 Chitinophagaceae bacterium | reverse complement strand
TGCTGATGAATTTCTGAAACAGGAACTGGGATTGCAACGCCAGCAATACACTACTCAGATTGAACATTACGATTCCCTCTCTACCCAATTCGACAACCTCAGCAGAATCAATACGATCCTGATAGACCTTTGCCGGGATATCTGGACGTATATCAGCATGGAATACTTCAGGCAGCGGGTTAAGAAAGACGAAGTGGGAAGCAGCGCCATGCCTCACAAAGTCAATCCGATCGACTTTGAAAATGCAGAAGGAAATTTGGGAATAGCTAATGCCATCTTCAGGCACCTCGCAGAAAAGTTGCCCATTTCCCGGTTACAAAGAGACCTCACTGACTCCACCGTACTCAGAAATATCGGAGTGCCTCTGGCTCACACGTCCATCGCACTTCAATCACTGGAAAAAGGATTGGGCAAACTGTTGCTTAACAAAGAAAAGATAGATGCAGACCTGGAACACAACTGGGCTGTAGTAGCCGAAGCGATTCAAACTGTATTACGAAGAGAGCGTTACCCTAATCCCTATGAAGCCCTGAAATTGCTTACACGAGGCAATCAGCATATCACTAAAGAAGTAATGAAAAATTTTATCGATACGCTGGATGTTTCACCAAAAATCCGGAAAGAATTGAAAGCATTTTCTCCACATAACTATTGCGGAAAAAGCTAAACAGTTGGGAGACCGTGAAAATTCCCTATTTTTAATCAGCATTATTAAAGCATCCGGTTATGAAGGCCAAAAACTTTTCATCTGTAGCGCCCATTTTTGTTTTCAGCATTATCATCGGCATTTTTGGAGCGTCCCAAATTTTGAATGCAGACAGTATGGCCGATAATGTACCGGCATTCCTGCCCGCACCCAAGGTGTTTATTTATGGTACAGGTGCCGCATTGATTCTTGCGGCAGTTGCTTTTATAATTGACCGATACGCCAAACTTGCGGGATATCTTTTGTGCCTGCTATTACTTGTAATTGTATTTACAGTCGACCTCCCGGGCATTATTGGTGCCAAAACAGTAGAAGCCAAATCACTCTTTACTACCAACGCACTCAAGGACAGTGCGCTTGCCATGGCTGCCTTTATAATAGGTAACCTTTCCAAGCATTGATTACCTTTGCAAAATGACCGTCAGACATTTTTTGTCTTTGCCTTTCATCGTGGTGATCCGGGCCTATCAGTTAATCATTTCTCCCTGGCTGGGTCCTTCGTGCAGATATACACCCACCTGTTCGCAGTACGGGCTCGAGGCATTTAAAAAATATGGGCCCTTCAAAGGCCTGTGGCTTACTCTCAGGAGAATCTCCAGATGCCACCCCTGGGGAGGACATGGCCATGATCCGGTACCTTAATTTTTTGCGGAGAACCGGAATGCTTTCCATTTGTTAACTCCCGATTCATTTACTTTGCAGCGCTATGAAAAAAATATTGCTTTTTGGTGCAGGAAAATCTGCCACTGACCTGATTGACTATCTGGGAAAATACGCCGACAAAAACAAACACAGCTTATTTGTGTGCGACCAGTCACTCGATCTGGCACAGTCTAAGATTCATCATCTCAGCCATGCTTCGGCAGTCAGCATTGATGTTACTGATGCCTCAGAAAGAGGTGCCCTAATTTCAGGAGCAGATATCGTGATTTCAATGATGCCACCAGCATTGCACTTTCTCATAGCCAAAGACTGTGTAGCCTATTCTAAAAACCTGCTGACCGCTTCCTATCTTAGTGAAGAAATTAAATCTCTCGAAAAGGAAATCAACGCAAAAGGTTTGCTTTTTCTCGGAGAAATGGGGCTTGATCCCGGAATTGATCACATGAGCGCTATGCATCTGATCAAAAGCCTTAAAGAGCAGGGAGCAGAAATAAAATCCTTCTATTCGCACTGCGGTGGGTTGGTGGCTCCTGAAAGTGATGACAATCCCTGGCACTACAAAATCACCTGGAATCCTGCAAATGTAGTACTGGCTGGCAATGCCGGTGCATCATACCTTCGGGATGGAAAGATCATTGAAGTGCCTTACGAAGAAATCTTCGCCAGAGAGAATCAACTCATCGAGACAGAGGAAGGTCCATTGGCCTGGTATGCCAACAGAGACTCTTTGTCATACATTGATTTATACGATTTGCAGGGAATTCAAACCTTTATACGCACTACACTTCGCTACCCTGCTTATAACCGGGCATGGAACCTTGTGATTCACCTCGGGCTTACCGCTACTGACGACAGGGAATCCATCGCTGGATGTGAGACTTATGCGGACTGGTTTTCATTAAAGCTATCAAAGGTCAGGAACGAATCGATCCTGACGACTTTACAAGACTCCGAAATCAGACAACAGTTCGAATTCCTTGGTTTTCATAGTAATCAGCCGTTACCGGTAAAAGAATCGTCAGCCAAAGTCCTCCAGACTTTACTCGAGAAAAATCTCGCTATCAAGCCCCATGACAAGGATATGATTGTAATGGTGCATGAAGTGGAATATGTAATAAAAAATAAATTTCAGAAGACAACGAGCACGCTAATCGTTAAAGGCGAAAACAATCTGCATACCGCGATGTCAAAAACTGTGGGCTACCCACTTGCAATTGCAACTACCCTCGTATTGGAAAATAAGATACCACTTACCGGACTTCACATTCCTGTGTTACCTGAAATCTATATCCCCTTTCTGGATGAACTGAAAAATAATGGAATCGCTTTTCACGAGGTAACAGTCTAAAGCCTTAGGCTGA
>JACFNA010000287.1 GCA_019455085.1 Chitinophagaceae bacterium | reverse complement strand
GTCCCGCCAGCACGACAAATGCAATAGCAAAAGTCGCCAGGGTAAGCACATTGCTAATAAAATGATTTCTCCGAACCGCGATCATCAGCATGACAACCACCGCGCCTATGGCAAGGATAATTTCGGGCAATATGATTTTCAAATCGTCCAGGGTTACCATGGATTACCTCCTTTATTTATTTCGTTTATCATGTCCTTGGTCAGTACGAATGTCTTGGCATTTAATTCCCCGGCCCGGACATCTGGCGCAGGGGTGATCATATCCATATTATCAAAAGCGGGTTGAGCGACTTCAATTACGGATTGAGGAAAGAAGCCTACCCAGATAATAGCTATTGTTAAACTACCCATCACGACCCATTCTCTGGGATTGAAATCAGGAAGATTCCATTCCTGTTTATGTCGTGACTGATGAAATACCTTCTGCAGTATCCGCAATGAATAGGTAACGGATACTATCAAACCCAAGGTTGCCAGCACGGCCAGGGCAATATTGAATTGCCAGGCACCGGCGAGTACCAAAAACTCCGCAACGAAATTCGCCAGACCGGGTAATCCTAAAGAAGCCATCACGAATACCAGTGTAAAGCCTCCCATGTTCGGCATCTTTTCCCAAAATCCACCCATTTGATGGAGGTCAAGCGTGCCGACCCGCTCATAGATAAACTCGGAAATAATAAACAGTCCGGCTATGCTCAATCCATGTGCTACCATCTGCATCAATACGCCCTGAAAAGCAAGCACATTGAAGGAGAATACGCCCACTAAAATAAAGCCCATGTGACTCAGACTGGAATAGGCAATCAGTCGCTTTAAATTCCTTTGTCCGTAAGAAAGCTTTGCGCCGTATAAAATAGAAGCAGCACCGATAATTAATGCCGGGATGGCAAAAGCATGTGCAGCATCCGGAAATAATGGAACTACAAATCGTATTAACCCATAGGCGGCTGTCTTTGACATCAACGCAGCAATCATAATACTTCCGGCAGACGGGGATTCAGCATAAGCATCCGGCAACCAGCTATGAAAAGGTATTGCCGGCAGCTTTACAAAAAAGGCAATCAGGAAACCTGCCATTAACCAAAAAGAACCCGCACCACCGGGCGCCGAACCCAATAAGTCGAAATAGTTGAAGGTATAGGCGCCACTCTGGCTGCCATGATAAAAATACAGCCCTAAGATGGACAACAGCATCATCAGCCCGCTAATCTGGGTAAAAAGGAAAAACTTCCATCCGGCATAACGACTGTTCTCATGCCCCCATATTACCATCACAAAATACATCGGCACCAGCATAATCTCCCAGAAGAAATAAAACAGCATCATGTCCATGGCAAGGAAAACTCCGGTGATCCCGGCTAACAGCCAAAGCACATTAAAATGAAAGAAGCCTACGCTCTTGTCGATCTTTTTCCAGGACACCAAAACAGACAACACCCCTAAAAAAACGGTAAGCGCCGTCATTACCAGACTGATACCATCCATAGCAAGATGGAAGCTGATACCAAAGGCCGGTATCCATTCATACTTCACCGAACTCAACCATGCACCGTCGCCACTCATGGAAACAGCCCCTCCTGCACTCACCCACTGACCAATAACAATAATCAGATCAATCAGTAGGGCGAGCAAAGCAATCCATCTGGCTGCGCTCTTATTAAAAGAACCGGCTATCCAGGCCAATATTCCCCCGCCCATTAATATGGCTAAAAGTGTAACTAATATCATAATGCCAGAATAATTGTGAGTATGATAAATGCGCCTATTCCTATTCCAAACAAATAAAATCTTAATCTTCCATTTTGCGTCCGGCTCAATGAACTGTTGAATGCAAGATTGATTTTACCCACACCCCGATAAATGCTGTCCACAAAATCCTTTTGATTAATATTTGAAATCCAAACCATCGGATTTACAAAAAGCACGTCATACAACTTATCGAAGTTCCATCCGTTGTACAGGAAACCCGATAACCCGCTCAGGGCCGGCGAATCAGTTTGCAAAGCATTGCTATTCTTCCCGTACCTGACCCAGGCAATATAAGCGCCCAGCAAAGCCAGCGCAGCAGCTACGGTTTGCATTATGGCTTCTCCCACCACAGGAGCAGAATCGAGCACTACCGGCGGTAACACAGTATTCAGAAATTCACTAAAGGGTGCAAAGTGTGCAAAATTATGTGGCAGTTCGATAAAGCCTGCAACGAGAGAAAGTATACCCAATACTATCAGCGGTATCTTAATTGCCGTCCCCGGCTGATGAGATATTTCCGTCTTCTGCTGCCCGTAAAAAGTGAGAAACACCATCCTGAAGGTGTACAATGCCGTAAGGAAAGCGGAAACAATGCCGGCCAACCAAAGCCAGGCGCTGCCTTTTACTCCTGCAAAGGAATACCACAGTATTGCATCCTTACTATAAAATCCGGCGGTTATCAACGGAATGGATGCCAGCGCCGCAGAACCAAATAAGAATGTCCAGAAAACCACCGGCATTTTCTTTTTGAGCCCGCCCATTTTAAACATATCCTGCTCATGATGCAAAGCCAGGATAACGGCGCCCGCACCCAGGAACAGCAGGGCCTTAAAGAAGGCATGAATCATAAAATGAAATATAGCTGCCGACCACGCTCCTACTCCGCAAGCCAGAAACATATATCCAATCTGGCTGATCGTAGAATAGGCAAGTACCCGCTTGATATCATTTTGCACCAATGCGCTGCAGGAAGCGATGAATAAAGTGGCGGCGCCGATGATAGCCACTAACATTT
>JACFNA010000286.1 GCA_019455085.1 Chitinophagaceae bacterium | reverse complement strand
GATTCCGGCAGGGCAAACGAAAGTGTTGAATAACACCAACTTTAATTACGGCTCATTCATGGGGCGCAATGTGGTGGATGATAACATGACGGATGCCGAACTCAATGCTATCTACAACGACAGGGTATTGCCCGAAGGAAATTATTCTTATTGTATTCAGGTGTACGTGTATATGGATGGCGAATATTATCCTGCCATCGTCAACGGAGTTCCGGGTGGTGAAATGTGCTCCTACTTCTCGTTGGTATTTGCACAGCCGCCAACGCTTATTAATCCATTTGATAGATCAGAGATAGACACAAAAGGGCCGGTTAATTTTAGCTGGACACAACCCATGCCTGTAACCTCTGCCAGAGACCTTCGGTATGATTTGTACATCGTTAAGGTTACCAAAGGTGAAGACCCACGGTCGGCCATGCAGAATACCTTTACTTATCAGAGCAATTATTTTGTAAAGATTCCGGATGTGCAGACGAACGTATATACTTTCATTCCACAGACCAATACTTTCAAATTAGAACCCGGCAACACCTACTCCGTGATGGTGCAAGCCAAAGATGCCAGGGGCAGGACTTTCTTCCAGAATGAAGGGAAAAGTAAAGTAGCCACTTTTGTATATGGGAAAGCACAGGCTGAGGAAAAAGAAACTACAACGACAAAAACCACTCCTGCAAAAAAAACAAGTTCATCTGATAATCTGGCCACCAACACCATCAAAGGAAGATTATTATGGGCTTTCAGAGAAAACGAAGATGCATATAAGGGAAGTAAAGCTACGCTGGCTAATGTTAAAGAAATGGCGTCTGAAGCGGTGCAATCCAAAAGCAACCAACCCAATCCACTTGCGGGTTCAATATGGACTCCACAGGGAGGAGCGCTCACTAAAGCAGGAGGAATCTCTGTATCTCAGACAGGCAGTATTTATGGTGGATACAATCCGCTGACCGATAACAACAAAATTGTTGAAAAAGCAGTTGGAAAAGACCCAACCATCTTCTCTTATGCCAAGGCGAAAGGCGACTTTGCTTTTAGTGGAGAGGCAGTTTTCAATACTCCTGCAGGTAAGAAATCTCCCGGAGAGGGCAATGTCTTTGCAGGTAGTGCTGAGAAAGTAGAATACGGCGAAGATGCAGGTTCTAAAAAACCTGCAGCCAAAAAAATGCCCCTGGCGAATGTAACAGTGAAGGTTACAGGTATTCCTGATGACCCTCCGGCAAATAACACCAATAAACCATCACCGGCACAAACTCAACAAACCAAAAACACACAAGCAAGTCAATGGTTAGGAGTAACTAAAGTTTCGGGATCAATAGGAGTACAGCCTAATGCACCGGCAGGCATATCCAAGAAAAGCGAAGAGGTAGTAAGCAACCTCATCGCAACCGGCACAACAGACAATGATGGCTTCTTCACATTAAATTATACCAGTCCGGATTATACTGCCATTAAAAAATATAAAAAGGTTGAAATCAGTTGGGCAGGAGATGACTTCATCAACAACAGCATAGTAGTCTCTGCCGATGTATTGATGGCAACCGAATCAGACCTGGGAGAAATAGTTGCAATAGCAAATACATACAGATTCACGCCAACCATAAAAACCGTGAACTACAAACCGGGGCAAAACAAAACCGCAAAGCTGTTTGTGGGCATCTACAGAGAAGAGGCCGATTTGGTAAAATGGCCCTATCTGAATTGGGAGGGAAGTACCTCACCGGAAGGAAAGAAATCAAAAATCATGTTCAGCAAAAAAGTGGTGCCGGTATTTGAAGACAGCGTCACTTTCGATGGTTTGATAGAATTGAAACTCAGCAGGCTATTCTACAAAGGCAGGTTATACATTGAAATCACACCCGGACAATAGGGGTTGTATGATGTCATCAAAACAGACCTGGTGGTTAACCCTACATCGATATCACCGGATTACGTGTTGAATATTAAACCTACCTACCTGCTGTTGAATGCACCACCCTACATCTATGGTAATGTGAAAATGGTTGATAATAATATTTCTCCTGTTGGTGGAGCAGTCATCAGCGTAGAGTTTAATAAAGAAGATCTGGAAGAGACCTACATTGAAATGACAAGCTCGTTGCAGAATGCAGGAAAGCAGGCCTATTCAAAAAGTCCGAATGTACAACCGGCAACAACCAATCAGCCGGCAAACCTCAATACTAAGAATAATGTCAATATATCGACTTCGCCATTCGATTTCTATAATTCCGGAAAATCTATAAGCGGTACTCAGGCAGGTGGACAAGTCGGTGCTTCGGTCAACAAAGGCGGGGCAAAAGCAAATCAGTCAACGTCTTTGGAAAAACTTCTCGACGAAACAGTTGGCCCTTACTCTACCACTACCGACGCAGAAGGAAATTACTTTATCGGCAATCTTCCTAAATTAAAACAGGGAGCAAAATACACTGTCAAATTAATCAAATCAGGATTTGCATTTAAAGACCTTGAACCCGATAATAACAATGTAGAAGTAATGACTATGACCCGGGGCGAAAGCAAACTGGTAGATTTCGTTTTCCACCCCGAACTGTTTCAGGTTGTCGGAAGAGTAGTAGCAGCCGACAGTGTTACACCTATTGCCAACGCACGGTTACACTTTTCAAATTCTACAACTTATTTCAATTCAGGAGAAGACGGATTGTTTACTACCACTTATCTGAAAGGAAAGTATTCGCTGGTAATTGAGAAAGAAGGGTATTTAGACAGAACGGTGCAAGTAGTGATAGAAGACAAAAAGGAAACAAAAGCAGATA
>JACFNA010000020.1:21950-26870 GCA_019455085.1 Chitinophagaceae bacterium | reverse complement strand
AGAAATTGATGGACGACTTAGGCCTGTCCCTGGTATCAAGCCATACAGACATCAGTAAAGACTTTGAAAAGAAAGCTGCTGAAGCTGCGGCTATCGGTATGAAGTACCTGATAGATCCGTGGGAGGGCGCACAGAAAAGCATTGACGACTTCAAGAGGATTGCCGACAAAATGAATAACTGCGGAAAAATTTGTAAGCAAAATGGAATCCGCTTTGCATATCACAACCATGATTATACGTTTGTAAATCTTGACGGACAAATTCCTCAGGACGTGCTGATGAAAAATACAGACCCTGAACTCGTCGATTTCGAAATGGATATCTACTGGGTCGTTACCAGTGGACACGATCCGGTGAAATGGATTAACCGATACCCGGGCAGGTTTAAACTGTCACACGTAAAAGACAGAAAGAAAAACGTCCCGCTTTCAGAAAAAGAAGCTACCTGCGTGCTGGGTACCGGCGAAATAGACTTCAGGAAGATTATTAAGGCCGGCAACTTTACTTATAATATTGCAGAACAGGAACAATACGACAACATGAGCAGCCTGGATGCCGCGAGATTAAACGCAGCCTATTTGAAGGAATTAAGATATTAAAACAGGGGAACGCGAGAGCAGGACGCGTACACAAAAGGAGTTTATCACAGAGCCTTAGCCCCATTGACAGCCTCACGAAATATAACGCTTCGCAAACAGCCTAAGCCGGTATAGCTGATTGATTATCCTTCCCCGATTTATTTACCAGGATAAACCTTTGAAAAAATAGTCTGAACTTGCACTAGTGGAAGAAACTCAGGTAAAATCGAAAAAACGCGTTGCAGATCATGGCGAAGGCAGCCTATTCGGTCAATACGATACTGGTCAATACTTAATGGCATATCGATCAACACATCGTGGAAATTGAACAGCAGGGAAGGGGTAAAGCTGCCTATGGTGCTGAGCTTTTAGACAAGTTGTCTAAAGACCTAACACTGACTTACGGCAAAGGTTTCAGCCGCTCCAATCTAATTTATATCCGTAGGTTTTACCTGGCATTTCCAAAAAGTGAGACACTGTCTCACCAATTGAGCTGGAGTCATTATGTTGAAATATTGAAAGCAGAAAACGAACTTGGAATCAGCTTCTACACCTGCCAGCGCGAAAAGGAACACTGGAGTGTGCGCAAACTGAAACGCCAGATGAAAAGCATGCTCTTTCACCGTCTGGCTTTAAGCACAGACAAAAAAAGAGTTTCCACAAAATATTCCTGACTCAAAAACAATAGTTGCAACAGGGGAAAGGTGAAATCTTATTCAAAAATTCTGATTAAGAATCGTAAAAATATAGTATTGACTCCCTTTCATCAGCTTTTACGGCTGACCTTCGCAATTTGATGAATGTGGCTAAAGCCGTAGTTTTTTGCTTTTTATTTCGTTGGCTAAAGCCAACGGTAATTAGTAGCTGAAAACTTTTGTTTACAAAATCCAAAGAATCAAAACCAGTAATTGTGTCCGGTAGAAGCGCTACTTAATTTGAGCACTTTGATTCTGAATCAAGAAAAGCAAAGCGACGAATTCCTTTTACCGTCGGCTTCAGCCAAATGAAAAGGAAGGTTTTCCCTCTGTGACTTTAGTCGCATTTCACTAAGGGTAATGTGGCTAAAGCCGTAAGATTTAAATTCTTATTCCGTTGGCTAAAGCCAACGATAATAATAGATAATTAAGGTACTTTGAACACAAAACTACTTTCAGAAAAACGAGTAGCCGTAGCCGGTAGAGGTAATACTCAATTTGAAAATCCTGACTTAGGAAAAGATAAACCTTGGTAAAACTTCTTCTACTTTTTACCGTCGGCTTCAGCCAACTGAAAAGGAAGGCTTCCTCCCTGCGACTTTAGTCGCACTTCCCCATGAGTAATGTGGCTAAAGCCGTAATAATTAAATTTTTATTCCGTTGTCTATAGCCAACGATAATAATAAATAATTAAAGTACTTTAAACACAAAATTACTTCCAGAAAAACGAGTAGCCGTAGCCGGTAGAGGTAATACACAATTTGAAAATCCCGACTTAGGAAAAGATAAACCTCGGTAAAACTTTTTCCACTTTTTACCGTTGGCTTCAGCCAACTGAGAAGAAGGCGCCCTCCTGAGGCTTTAGCCGCATTTCTATCGCCTTAAACAACCTAAGAAAATCGTAACTTCATTCTCACCAGCATATTCTTAATGAAGAAAAAAATAGCAATAAGCCTCGCCACAGTAGCAGTGGTTGCCATCTGGGGTACCGTGCTATTATTAATGGGAAAGCCACGCCAGGTTTATATCTCCTTCTATATTTTCAGCCTGATAGGTTTGGGCTTTGCGGTGGTCGGCTATTTGGTAGTCTATCTTGCATCCCGGAAGAACGTCAAACTGCCCAAAAAAGATCATTAACCTGAAATCTTTTCTATACTAATAACACGCTCCCTTTCAATCCCTTCTTTACCGGTAACATTCATTACTCAAGACTGCAAATTCCCGGGCTTTGTGAAGTAGCCTTTGCTAAATAATTTCAAAAAATCATAGCTACACGCCAGAGCACCCTCCTTCCTATCGGCGTACCCTCACAACTCCGCTTCATAAATATTTTCTGGAAAGAAAATTGTATCTAATCTCTAAAACCTATTTTATGAAACAAGAAGGCCTCTTAATAGACGAGTTGATTCAACTTCTGAGAAGGGGCAATGCTCACATCTCCACCGATGATGCCCTAGCAGGTATCCCCTTCAGTAAAATAAATACAGCCGTAAATAACATCCCTTACACTATTTGGGATCTGGCCACACATCTGAGAATTGCACAATGGGATATTGTGGAGTTTTGTAAAAGTCCGCATCACCAATCCCCCGAATGGCCTTCAGGATACTGGCCTGATAATAAAGCAACCTCTGAAAAACAATGGGAACAGTGTATTCAAAAAATTCATTCAGATAGGGAAGAAATGATTTCATTGCTACTGGAGGCAGGCAAGAATCTCTTTACTCCATTCCCATACGGAACAGGGCAGTCTCTGTTTCGGGAAGCGCTCGTGCTGGCCGACCATAACAGCTACCATACAGGGGAAATAATTGCACTCAGAAGAATACTGGGTATCTGGAGGTAACGTACATTCTAATTACCCACTCGAGTTTCGCACAAAATTTGTTGCCTGTCTATTAAAGATTTAATACCTATTATAAAATCAAAGAAATATTATCATCCGGCCAGGTGGGGCTAAAGCCCGGTGGGCTTAGGTTTTAAAAAAATTATTAGCCTTCCCTTAAGTGCAGGGCTATGAAGGGTTTCCCTGACAAGGGTTTTAGCTTCATTTTAAACAATTTAACCGGACAACAAAAAAATCTACAATGGATAACACAAACTCGTACGCCACTCAGTTAGCCTCATCACTAAACAGTGCAAATCCGGTCTTATCCTTCGAAAGAGTATTTGAAGGTATCCCCTTTGAAAAAGTCAGTATCCGCCCGGCAGGCCTCCCATACAGTATCTGGGAACTGGCATCTCACCTGAGGATTGCCCAGAATACTTACCTGAATACTGCCAGAGATGCTACATTTAAAGCGCCGAAATGGCCTGACCAGTTCTGGCCGCAAAGAAACAGTCCTACCGAAGAAGAATGGAACCAATGTGTGAAAATGATTCACGAAGACAGAGCTTCACTTGCTAACTTAATTTTACAAAAAGGAGCCTTGATTGCTCAGCCCCTGGCTCACACAAATGGTCTGTCAATTATAGACATAGCGCTTAAGGCAGCACGGCACAATAGTTATCACGCAGGTGAAATCATAATCCTGAGAAGGTTACTTGGAATCTGGCAGGAGGCCTCGCACTAACAAAAAACATTTCAAACAATGAGGGATACGCGATAACGGCTAATTAATAATTTGAAGTGCCGGTAAATGAAAATTCCTTTATAGTCCGGAAGGCTAAAACATTAATAGTTACCAGCTCCGCCAGAGGCTATTCAAATTTAGGCTCTTCAGGCTTTAACAGTATCTCAATGTACAACCTGAAACCCAAAACCCCGAAACCCAAAACCCCGAAACCTGAAACTTAAAACCCGATTTTTTATCTATCTTTAATCTGTGTGCACCGGTTATTGTTCGTTTGGCCCATTCAATAATATCACGCCGGTATGTGGAAGAAATTTATCCAGGACTATCTCACTTTCACAAAAAAGGACAGGATAGGTGTATTAACCCTGCTTGCGATTATTTTTCTCATCTTAGTTATTCCCCGGGTCTTCCCTTCACTGGTGAAGCAAAGGCCACCACACACAACCGACGAGGTCGTAAAATTTGCACAATCACTCGACAAAGCAACATCTGCTTCAAAAGACACAAACAACAATATCGTTTTCAAAGCGGGAGATGTGCATCCGGAAACAGAATATCGCCTGTTTTACTTTGACCCCAATACAGCGACCGTCGAACAATGGATTGCACTGGGAGTAAGAGAAAAGACCGCACAGACGATCAGGAAATACCTCTCGAAAGGAGGCAGGTTCAAAAAGCCCGAAGACCTTAAGAAAATATATACGCTTCCGGCAGACGTAGCAGACAGGCTGATGCCTTATATCCGTATTCCGTCAGAAGAAAAAGAAATTCACAACACTCCGCCAATCACTGCTGCTCCTCCGAAAATAGATAACGTACCACAACACAATGACAATCCACCCCCAATAAAGCCCACCGTTACGGGCAGCAGATACGCACGCAAAGAGTATCGTAATGTAGATATCAATCTGGCAGACACCACAGCCTTCCAGACATTCCCTGGTATTGCGAGCAAGATGTCAGCACGTATCATAAACTATCGTGAAAAATTAGGCGGATTCGTAAGCATTAATCAGGTGGCAGAGGTATGGCCATTGCCTGATTCTGTATTTCAAAAAATAAAACCTTACC
>JACFNA010000020.1:0-21940 GCA_019455085.1 Chitinophagaceae bacterium | reverse complement strand
CCAACTCTCTCCTTATACAGTCAGGAAGATGAATCTGAATACGATTACTATCGATGAGCTCAGGACCCATCCATATCTCGGTTACACCATTGCTAATACCATTATTCAATATCGAAACCAACACGGGAATTTCAAAAGTATTCAGGATCTCAGAAAATTACATTCCATTGATGAAAATCTTTATAAGAAAATATTCCCCTACCTCTCGGTAGAATAATTCTCGCCCTTGCACCTATCTCTTTTGAATTGCGTAGCGAATCAAGTAAATTGCACCCCTTAATGATTCAGTGATATGGACTTTTCGGTAAATGAAATTACAAAGCAGGTAGCAGCTACGGCAAAAGAGTTTGCAGAGAAAAATATTCGCCCTCACATTATGGAGTGGGACGAACGGCAGGAGTTTCCTTTGCAGGTTTTTAAAGAAATGGGGAAACTCGGCCTTATGGGGGTATTGGTTCCTGAAAAATATGGTGGCTCAGGGCTTAGCTATTTTGAGTATAGTGCAATCATCCAGGAAATTGCTCAGGTGGATGGTTCCATCGGGTTGTCACTCGCCGCACACAACTCTTTGTGCACAGGCCATATCCTCAGCTTTGGCAACGAAGTTCAAAAAGAAACCTATTTACCCAAACTGGCATCTGCCGAATACATAGGCGCATGGGGTCTTACAGAACCTGGTACCGGAAGTGATGCAGGAAACATGCAATGTGTGGCTGTGCGCGATGGCGACGACTGGATTATAAATGGAACAAAGACATGGATTACCCATGGCAAAACGGGTGATGTGGCAGTGGTAATGTGCAGAACAGGAGCCCCGCATACGCGCAATAACTCAACAGCCTTCATCGTGCCCAGAGGAACTGCCGGATTTAAGAGCGGCAAGAAGGAAAATAAACTTGGAATGCGAGCCAGCGAAACAGCCGAAATGATTTTTGAAGATTGCCGGGTGCCCGACTCTGCCAGAATGGGAGAAGTGGGAGAAGGGTTTATTCAGGCAATGAAAGTGTTGGACGGTGGCCGGATATCTATCGCCGCACTTTCGCTTGGAATCGCAAAGGGAGCGTTCACCGCATCTGTGAACTACGCTAAGGAAAGGCATCAATTCGGAAAACCAATTGCTGAATTTCAGGGTATCAGCTTCAAACTTGCCGACATGGCTACTGAAATCAAGGCCGCTGAATTATTGATAGATCATGCCTGTGATATAAAGTCAAGAAACGAAAATGTCACCCAGGCCTCAGCCATTGCAAAATACTTTGCAAGTGAGGTAGCAGTAAAAGTAGCTACCGATGCCGTACAGATTTTTGGCGGTTATGGCTACACCAAAGATTTTCCGGTTGAAAAATTTTATCGCGATAGCAAGCTATGTACTATCGGTGAGGGAACCAGTGAAATCCAAAAGCTGGTAATAGCACGAGAAGTCTTTAAACAATAGCGCGAAGCGTGGTTTTAATATTTGACCACGGCTTCTTTTCCTATAAAGAAATAAGGCACGATTTGGAAACCGTGCCTTATTTCTTTGCAGCTACACCAGGTAGCCAGTCTCTTTGCCAACAGATTAGTACTGCCAAAGATTCTGTTCGTAGTTAAATATTTTATCCTTGATGTTTTCGCTTTCAAGTAATTGAAGGATGTTCTTTCCATTGAATCCCTGCATCTGACTGATATACTGGTTGAATGGATTATCAATCGTGCTCTTCACTATTCTGCCATGAAACATACGGCTTTCAAACAACTCCTCCCAACTCATCCTTGCACCATAGTTTTTTCCATTATACACTTCATACCTGGCAAAAGTAGCTCTGATATCGGGATAATAGACCCAGAACATTTCTGACTCACCAAGGTCAATACCTGTAGAAGTAACTATCCTCTTCAAAGGCGCTATACCCAGTATCCTCCAAAACAATCTGCTGCTTTCTTTATCAAAGATTACTTCTTCCTTAATCCTGAACTTATAGAAAGAATCAAGGTTAACTTCCGGCATAGTCGTTTTATATTCTACAATATTATTATTCTCGTCATAGATAGGTACGGTAACCGGCTCACCCAAAATCTGCTTGGCTACCTCCGCTCTGGTCATCGGTGTGGTAAAGCGATCATCTACTGCACTGAAAGCAGTCACGCCCCCATTGTCCGGGCCATCCTGTACCGCCTTCAGCAGTATAGCGATGAAACGCTGGTTACCTGCATCTTCATCAGCCTGATACCTGAATGGCAGATTAATTTTTTCACGGGTATCAATATCCCTCCACACTTTCTGACGATATACCGCATCATCCTCCCTGATATTTTCATACGCCAGAGGCACTCTGTCTCTAACCAGATTGCGCTCTATCGCATTATCATTTCTCAACGACTTCTTTATAACGGGAATAGGTACACTATCAGGCATCGTTGGCACTACTACGGTGTCGACCGGCGGTGGCGCTACGGGCTCAGCCTGAGTAGCTCTTGCCACAGGAGTCTGTTTTTTAGTAGTTGTCTTCTTTGCCTGTGCCCCTGCTGTCAGTGCAAAGCCACCCAATACGAAAGACAATACGGCACATTTTACAAAACATTTTTTCATGTGTGTTGGTTTTATTCTTTTCTGATCTGCTTCTTTTTTACGCATTTCCGTTGAGGTTAGTATAAGAGAAATCCACCCCCGGGAATACTTCTTACCGGCCCGCCCGGCCCTTGTACACGCACATTATCAAAGGTAACAGTTGTACCCGGAATACACTTTTGCAGCATAGCTTCCAATGGTGCAAGGTTAGAGCTTGAAATGTTCACCTGTTGCGGGTTAGGGAAGTTTGCTCCTGTAAAATACACGGTAGCCCCTACAATGTTAAATTTATAATCAAAGTCAAATCCCTCCAGGTCTGCACGTGCAAATCTCTGATTTTTAAACACGACAGACTGTACACGTCCGCTTGCATTAGGCCCCACTTTAAATACAGGATCCGGAATATCTTTTATCCTGAAAGAGTAGGTGCTTGCTTTCCCATCAGAATTAACAGTAATGGAAGCGCTACCCAGCTTCTCTACTCTCACTATGTACTTACCCGGTCCGCCTGCCGACACCAGGCTTCCACCTGTCATAGACACCTTGGTTTTATCCCATCCGGTTCCGGAAGATATTGTTACAGGATTATCTACGAATCTGTAAAATACGTTCATCTTATCCAGCATTACGGCTGCCCCGCCGGGAGTCCCTACAGTATATTCTACCGGGAAACTCTTAGTCTCTTTCTCTCCGTCAGGTTTGGTATAGGTAACTACTACCGGCATTTTGTGTACACCTGCACCCGATGCAGTAATGGTCTGCTTGGCCACACCATCAGGGCCTACAGCCACCCTGACACCTCCAATAGTGATTTCGGGCTGAGCTGCGGTACTATATGCTCCCACACCGGCAGATATCGTCATCGTCTGCCCGGGCATCAGATAGTTAGAGGTTTGTCCTACTAATGCTGCAAACTGATCGTAAACAACCTTAACAGCACCTATCTGATTATGACAATAGGTAATGATTTCGCTCTCTGCAGACCTTACACCGTTCTGAAACTTACTTAACATCGTAAGTGCAGACACTGTGGGGGTCATATTAAAGAAAGTCTGTGAAAAATCTTTGTGCTTCCCTTCTCTTGTAATAAACGACTCTGTGTTAGTACTTACAGGAAAACTTGCCTCAAATTGTTTACGCACACTGGGGTCCACAATGTTGAGCATAGCTTCCTTGTATTCATTTAGTTTCTTCTCAAGCTCTTTACCCTTGCCTTCGGTAATAAAAAGGCGGGTTGAGGCATCCAGATTATCTTCACGGAAATCTTCCAAACCTTCATCGGTAATCCTCAGGCCGGCTTGTCTTTTTAATTGTGCTTTTAATGTGTCAATGTAGGTATATATATCTGCTGAAAGCTGCTTTGCCGTATTAGCCTTCGGTTCCCAGATTGCTGCATTTTTAGCAGTCTGGGGATCAGCGAGCTTTGCTTCCAGCGATTTATAAATTGTCTCATTTCCTTCATTTATCACCTCGTTGGAAGTCATCAGACTCTTATCCACAACTTTGAAGGCAGTGATTACTTCGTTAGATACGTTCAGTGCCAGAATAGCGGTCAGCACCAGGTACATAACGTTGATCATCTTCTGCCTCGGTTCTCTGGGTAATGGCATAGTATTTTAATTTTTTTTCTTTAGGGATTAGTATTAACAACAATCATCAGCTTACTGCCTGCCTTGCATGGCACTCAGCATATTGCCATACACCTGGTTCAGTTTGCCAAGATTTCCTGCAAGAGCATTGATCTGCTCTTTGGTCTTCTGTGCATCCTCCACAGTATTAGCCATCACTTCACTAGCTTTTGCCACCTTACCATAAAAAGCATTCATGGCTTTCAGGTGGTTGTTGCTTTCATTAAGTTCTAGTTCATAAATACTATTGAGCGAGCCCATGTTCTTTGCAAGTAATTCTACCTGCTCTTTAAAGCCACGTGCTTCATCGGCTGCACTATTGAAACTGCTCATTGCATTTGCTGAATTAATAAAAGCATCCTTCATCAAACCTAAAGCGGTGTTAGCTTCTTTTGTCTTGGAAGTAAACTCTGAGGTATTCCTCACCACATCGCCTACCTCGCCCAACTGAGATACGGTAGTATCCAGTCTTTGGAAGTTTTCACCTAATTTTTTCATGTTTACAGAATTAATTTCTGCATCTTCCATCATTTTGTTCATCGCATCTAGCGGGCTTTCTTTGCCCGTTACTGACGGGGCTGCTACTGCATGTGCATGTGCTGCCTGATGATCGTGTGGCCTTACCCACTCGATTACTGCGTAGATAAGGAAGATGACGGTTTCAGTCCACATACCAACTGTGAGCATGGTATCTGCATAAGACTGATGGGTTAACTTAGCCCATGCAGCAAAAATAACTACACCGGCGCCGGCACTCACAAATACGTCAACTAATGTGAGAAAGTTTCTTTTGGGGAGTTGCTGAGTCTGAGACATAACTTATTGGTTTTTAATTTACTGGGTTTAAGGATTATCGGTTTGAGTTTCTACAATAAAAAGCCCATATTAATTCATTCTTCCACAATGAACAATTAATACAGGCAATAAGATTGAGAAACTAAAAATGTATTCTATAAAAGGTTTTCTTTGGTTAACTGATACAGGGGTTTTAATTCTTTTTATTTCTTCTTACCTAAGGATGGGGGTAAATCAACCACACTACGGAATCCGATGTAAGACTTTGAAGTATCCTGATACTCGTAAGTACGAGAACTTACCTGCAAATAGTGCCCTACATCCTTCCAGCTACCACCACGAATCACCTTACGCTTCATCCTGGGAGGATCCTGTTCTTTGGCATTCCAGCGAATATCCGGGTTCAGGTCGTGTTGGAAGTTGTATCCACCCTCATAATACAGCGAGGATGTCCACTCTGCCACGTTACCGGCCATATTGTACAGACCAAAGTCATTAGGCCAATAAGCATCTGCACGCACGGTGTAGAGTCCTCCGTCTTCAGGATAGTTGCCGCGTCCCGGTTTAAAGTTTGCCATCAGACAGCCTTTTCTGTTTCTCAGATAAGGGCCGCCCCACGGAAACGGAGCCTGTGAACGCCCACCACGTGCTGCATACTCCCATTCAGATTCTGTCGGAAGCCTGAAGCCCGATTCGGTAGATCTCTTCTTAGACTCAAGAAAGCTATTAAGATAGAGTGTCCTCCATTCGCAGAAAGCAGTGGCTTGTTTCCAGGACACACCCACTACCGGATAATTTCCGAATGCGGGATGATTAAAATACTGCTTAGACATCGGTTCGTTGTATGAGTATGAGAAATCACGTACCCAAACCAGCGTGTCCGGATAAATCGGTAAATCGTATTTCACTATGAACTGTCCACGCGGCACATTGGCATTCTCACGCTTTGCAGCTTCTTTGTAATCAAAGGTCTCAGAGTGGTAAATCAGTTTTTGTGCATCTATTTCTTTGCGTCCGAAAATACGGTTATCAGGAGTAACTGTCATTGCTTCCAGTTTCTCATAGATGTCTTTATCATCCCACTTTATCGCTCTCGCCTTTGTCCAGTCGATATACTGAGTACCATCTCCGCCCTGGGCCTGCTTTACTAATCCCAGCAGTTTTGCTGCGATTGAGTCTCTTACCCAATTGGTAAAAAACCGATACTCGTTATTCGTAATCTCGGTAGCATCCATCCAGAAGCCACTGATTGACACCTGCTTGTTTCTGGCAGTAAAAGCATAGTTGACATCCTCATCGCTGGGCCCCATGTGGAAGGTGCCTGGTGGTATATAAACCATTCCCGGAGGTTTAGGCAATGTGTATTTACTTGAAGGAGCTACACCATGCAGCTGCCCGTCATTCGGAATACTGCTCTTCGACTTTCCAAACTTTCCACATCCGGTTAGCACAATAGCAGTGCATCCAAGCATAGCCAATAAACTATTCTTCATTGTAATTGACTTTACGGGTAAGGACAATTTTTTCATTCAATTAGTAGGTTTGACTGATATCCAATCGGGTCGATTGTTCGATACCGAAAATTAAAACGAGTAAAAAAGTTAATTATTGTAGAAAAGTATCAAATAAATGTTTCCTTTTGGATGTTCTCTGGTTTATAAATCCAGTCAAATTTAGGATAGGAAGATAAAACTAAGGAAATACTATCAAAACCATCAAGATTTTCACTAATCCCGCAAAAAAAATTAGTTAATATTCCTCATGCCTTCCCGCCTTCAATCACCGGATCACCCTCAATTTTTGCAAGCAAAATTTAACGCACAATTCAACTGGTTTATTTTCGGGGGGAACAAATATAGTGACTTTGAGTACTTTTCCATATCTCAATATATTTTTAATATTAATTTAATCTTCTGTCTTAAATAAGATCTGCATAGCTAACCCGCCACAATCATTGAAAACGGATGAAATATCTGACTAATTTTGTATTCTTAGAAAATGCAAAAAGTAGAAAGCGAATTCGCTACAGGAAACAATGAATTTATAGAGGTCTGGGGCGCTCGAGAGCACAACCTGAAAAACATAGACATCGCGATTCCCAAGAACCGGCTGGTGGTTATTACCGGAATAAGTGGCAGTGGCAAATCATCACTTGCCTTCGATACCATTTTTGCCGAAGGCCAGAGAAGGTATATGGAAAGTTTTTCGGCCTATGCCCGGCAGTTCATGGGTGACATGGAAAGGCCTGATGTAGATAAGATTTCAGGCCTGAGTCCCGTGATTTCTATCGAACAAAAGACCACCAACAAAAATCCCCGAAGTACGGTAGGAACCATCACGGAAGTCTATGACTTTATGAGACTGCTATTTGCCCGAATTGGCGAAGCATACAGCTATAATACCGGCAAACGAATGGTCAAGTGGTCCGAGGACGAAATCGTTCATAATATCTTTCACCGGTTTCCTGATCAGAAGATGACGATTCTGGCTCCAATTGTCAGAGGAAGGAAGGGGCATTACAGAGAGTTGTTTGAGGATTTCCGCAAAAAAGGATTTCTTAAAGTGAGAATAGATGGAGAGGTGAAAGACCTGACTCCCAAGATGCAGGTGGACAGATACAAAATTCACGACATCGAACTGGTGATTGACCGTGTAGAAGTGAAGATTGCACAAAAACACAGGATCAGCAGCAGTGTCCAAAATGCACTTTCCACCGGAAACGGGCTTATGTTCCTGTTACTGCAAGACAATAACCGCGTGGTGCAGTATAGCCGCAAACTGATGTGCGAAGACACAGGCATCAGTTACGAGGAGCCTTCTCCCAATTCATTTTCGTTCAACAGCCCTTATGGTGCATGTCCTGCCTGCCGCGGGATTGGTAATATTTATCAGGTCAACCTGGAGGCAGTAATCCCCGACCGTTCACTATCTATCAACCAGGGAGGAATCGCCCCCCTTGGTGAAGAAAGAGATGTGTACACTTTCCAACAGGTAGCTAAGCTCGCAAAGAAGTATAAATTTTCATTAGACACTCCCATTTCTTCTCTGCCTGCTGAGGCTCTGAATCTTGTGCTCTACGGCCATAAAGAAAAACGGGAACAGGCAGCCGATGCCGACTTCGACTGGTATGGGTTTACTCATACAGGTGAAGAATCTGCTTCAGGATACGAAGGCATCGTAAATATGCTGTATCGCTGGTTCACCTCCGGTGATTCTGGCGAGAATATACAGGCATGGGCCGAACAGTTTATGGAACTCATGCCATGCCCGGAGTGCCACGGAGCAAGGCTCAGAAAAGAAAGCCTCTGGTTCAGAATCGATGAAAAAAATATATCAGCACTCAGCGAATTAAATCTTGACGAGCTTTACCAATGGTTTAAGAATATCGAATCGCGATTATCAGAAAAGCAGAATCAGGTAGCAAAGGATGTGCTAAAAGAAATAAGAGACAGGATTCAGTTTCTTCTTGAAGTAGGCTTATCGTATCTAAGTCTAAGCCGCCCCTCCAGATCCCTTAGCGGCGGGGAATCGCAGCGGATCAAGCTGGCTACTCAGATAGGCTCAAAGCTACAGGGCATCACCTACATACTTGACGAACCCAGCATAGGCCTTCATCAGCGGGATAACCACAGGCTGATAAATGCACTCAAAGGGCTGAGAGATATCGGCAACAGTGTACTGGTTGTGGAACACGACAAAGACATTATGCTCTCGTCTGATTACCTTATAGACATCGGCCCCGAAGCCGGGAAGAGAGGGGGAAATATTGTAGCCTTAGGCAAGCCCGAACAGTTTACAAAACTCAACACAGTTACTTCCTCATATCTCAACGGAAGAAAATCAATTCCTGTACCTGCGCAAAGGCGTACCGGAAGCGGAAACTTCATTAAACTGTATGGAGCTGCCGGAAACAATCTTAAACAGGTAGATGCTGCCTTCCCACTCGGAGCATTCATCTGTGTTACCGGTGTCAGCGGCAGCGGCAAGTCCACCCTGATAAACGAGACTCTTTTCCCAATCCTGAAGCAGCATGTCTATAAAAGCAGGAATAAGCCGTTACCGTATAAGAAGGTCACGGGACTTGAACATATCGACAAGGTTATTGAGATAGACCAATCACCTATCGGGCGTACTCCGCGAAGTAATCCTGCGACCTATTGTGGCTTTTTTACAGACATCCGGACACTATTTGCCGCAGTACCCGAGTCAAAAATAAGAGGTTATAAACCGGGCAGATTTTCATTCAATGTAAAGAGCGGAAGGTGCGATCTGTGTCACGGGGGAGGGATGCGGGTTATCGAAATGAACTTCCTGCCGGATGTATATGTGAAATGTGAAAAGTGCAATGGCAGAAGATACAATCGGGAAACTCTTGAAATCAGATACAAGGGAAAATCAATCAGCGATGTGCTGGAAATGACTGTCGATGAGGCGGTGGAGTTTTTTGTAAATGTACCCTCCCTTTACAGAAAAATAAAGGTGCTTCAGGAAGTAGGGCTGGGCTACGTGACACTCGGTCAAAGTGCCACCACACTCAGCGGAGGCGAAGCACAGCGGGTAAAACTATCTACGGAGCTCGGAAAACGCGATACGGGAAAGACATTTTATATTCTGGACGAACCTACAACAGGGCTCCATTTTCAGGATATCGGGATGCTGGTACAGGTTCTTAATAAGCTGGTTGACCGTGGCAATACAGTGTTGGTCATAGAGCACAACCTCGACATTATAAAAGTGGCAGATTATATTATCGACATCGGGCCCGAAGGTGGAAACGGAGGAGGGCAGATTGTATTTCAGGGAACACCTGAGGATCTTCTGCTATGCAGGAAAAGTTATACCGGACAATATCTGAAAGAGGAACTGGTAAACAGCTAAACGTTTATTGTAAGAAGAACAAAGCACCTAAAGAGATAATCAAGAAGGTTTGTGGTTTCAGTGGGATTAAGAAGACAGCATATCTATCTTCTCTCTCTTTTTGCAGGTGGCTTTGTTCTCAATACAATAATTTTCCAAAGGGGGTATTAAAATCTGTGAGGGCAGCGCATACGATTCAGGCTGCTCTTGTTTTCATTTCTTGTAAAACTCCAGCCGACTCTGACGAAGGTGGTAAACCACGAGTCGTTCTGGTTAGGGTTGCCTCTCTGTTCTCCCGGGGCAAATCTTGTAAGTCCCGGCGTGACAATGGCATTTGCCTTGTCGGATATTTTCTTTGCAAGCGCAGCATCTACTGCAGACAGGTACTTATCAAACAAAACCGGATCTACATACGAATCGCTTACATCATCTACATAATCGTTAAATGATTTCCTTAAAAGTAATTCCAGGCTCAGATTCAGGTTTTCGGTGACGAAATATTTTACACCTACACCCATCGGAATGTTTATCTGGGTAAGGCTGTATTCTTTACGGTCAGGATATTCATCAAATCCCTGACCCTCAGTATGCAAAGGCCTGAGGTAGTGCCATGTCTTTTTACCATTGGCATCCGTGATAGAGCCCTGCGGGTTGTAATGATATACTCCTACCCCTATTACTCCGTAAGGAGCCAGCCTGAAGTCGCGTTCGTCGCCAAAAAAGAATTCCAAAGGATAAAATTCAGCGGCTGCGTAGGCTTCAAAGAGATCGGTTCTGAAGTCCAGATTCCTTTGTTTACGAAACAATTCTGCGCCCCCATTCTTTTTAATCTTGGAGTCGTCTCCTTCGAGCGCACCTATCTGTGCAGCTACTCTGAACCCCAGCCAGTCGTTGGGATACACAGTCACGAAAGCACCTTTCATGATGTTGGTCAAATCAAGATTAATATCTTTTATAAAGCGGGTTCCTTCTCCTCTGTTGCCACCCAGATCGCCCAGGAAAAAGGTGGGACCGATGTTTATACCGGCCTCAACCCTGAGGTTTTTGGTGCTGAATGAAAGCGACTGAGCGCTCACTTCATAATGCCCGACCCCAACGCACAGCAAGATAAAGAGCATGTAAATATAAGCTTTCATAAGGCGGATGAATTTTGTCGTTAAACTCATCTTTACGATGAGGAATAACAGCAAAATCTTAAACGACCTCTATACTCATATTATTGTGAAGACATGCCTGAAAAGGGCTTTCGCATTTGGATATGGTCAATATTATCTTCCTGATAAACGGTTCCTTCCGTTTCAAATCCAAACGATTCATAAAACGGAATCAGGTAAGTCTGTGCGCTTATCACTACTTCTATATTACCAAAATTTTTGTAAACACCATTAAGGGATCGCTGCATCAATTCTTTACCGAGCCCCAGGTGCCTTGCCCGTCCGGATGTCAGCACCCTGCCAATAGAAGCAGCATGGTCATAACTCGCTCCCGGTGGGAGCAGGCGGGAATACGCTACTATATCTGTTCCCCGAAATGCTATCAAATGGAATGCTTTGAAATCTTTGTCATCACAATCCTGATAGGGACAATTCTGCTCAACTACAAAAACTTCGTTCCGCACCTTCAGTATGCGGTAAAGCTCAGGAATCGTCAATTCATGGAAAGCCTTACACACCCATATAATGTCAGAAATATCACGCATCAGAAAGTTGTTAAACTGAAGTTTCGGAATCAAACCGTTCAACTGTTTCGATACCCGGAAGCTCTATCAGTTTATTGACCAGATTTTCCAGTTCGTCCTTATCGTGCACATACACTTTCAAATTGCCTTCGAAAACACCCTCCTTTGCCTCAATTGTGAGTGCATTGATATTAATCTTAAGCGTACCGCTGATGAGATTGGTTATCTCATTGATCACCCCCACATCGTCAAGACCCACAATCTTGATACCAGTGAGGAAAGAGATTTCCTTATTCTTCATCCACTTAGTCTTCACAACTCTGTGGCCATAGTTAGCAAGCAGCCTGGCGGCATTGGGACAGTTAGTCCTGTGTATTTTCAACCCTTCTCCCTGAGTGATAAAACCAAACACATCATCACCCGGAATAGGTTTGCAGCAATTGGCAAGCGAATACATTATCTTATCGCTGCTCTCACCAAAAATAACCAGCTCGGCCTCCTTCCTGGCGGATGGCTTGTGCGTATCAGCTTTATCCTCGGCACCGGCCTTCTCCAACTTCGGAAAAACGATCTTGTCTCCGTTATATGTCCAGTCTTTTACTTCACTGATATCTATTTTTCTAACTGCTATATCGTAGAATAAGTCAAGAGAAGAATTGATTTTATAATATGCCGCAATCTCCTCAAACTGATGTTGCGTAGCAGGAATATGTACTGACTCCAACTTCTTTATAAGTAGCGCTTTCCCTTCTTCCCCAATCAGCCGTTTTTCTTCTTTTAAAGAATCTTTGATTTTAGTTTTCGCCTTCGTAGTCACTACAAACTTGAGCCACTCTGCCTTTGGCTTCTGCTTGGACGAAGTAATAATTTCTATCTGGTCTCCGCTACGTAACTTATGGCTGATGGGTACCAACTTATGATTTACTTTGGCACCGATACAACTTTCGCCAATCTTAGTATGAATTGAAAATGCGAAATCCAGCGCTGAAGAACCAACCGGCAACATTTTAATATCTCCCTTCGGTGTATATACGTAAATTTCTTCTGCAAGAAAAGAGAGTTTAAAATCCTGAAGGAAGTCGACCGAATTAGTTTCCTGGTTAGCCAGCACATCCCTTATCTGCTGAAACCATTTATCAAAACGATTTTCCTCAGAAGTGCCTTCCTTATACTTCCAGTGAGCAGCCAGTCCTTTCTCCGCTATATCATTCATTCTGCGTGTTCTTATCTGCACCTCTACCCACTTACCGTGGGGCCCCATTACGGTGGTATGCAATGCTTCATACCCATTGCTTTTAGGATTACTCAGCCAGTCTCTCAGCCTTTCGGGAGCGGGAATATATTCATCAGTCACCACACTATATACTTTCCAGCATTCCTCCTTCTCCTTGTCATGCGGCGAGTCCAGAATTATCCTAATGGCAAATAGATCATACACCTCTTCGAAAGCGACACCTTTCTTCTTCATCTTATTCCAGATACTGTGTATGCTTTTGGGGCGCCCGTATATTTCAAATTTGAAATTGGCGTTGGTCAGTTTTTCTTTCAGAGGCCTGATGAAGTCATTTATGTATCTCGTGCGCTCTCTTTTGGTATTATCCAGTTTCTGAGCAATGTACCGATAGCTGTCAGGCTCCATATATTTCATCGCCAGGTCTTCAAGCTCAGTCTTTATATTGTAAAGACCCATCCTGTGTGCCAGCGGCGCATAGACATATACCGTCTCAGAGGCTATCTTCAACTGCTTCTCACGCTTCATGCTCTCGAGGGTGCGCATGTTATGCAGCCTGTCTGCAAGCTTTATCAATATCACCCGCGGATCATCGGTCAGCGTCAAAAGGATCTTCCTGAAGTTCTCAGCCTGTTGCGACAAATTGGTGTCAATGACATTGGCAATCTTGGTGAGCCCATCCACAATCTTCGCTATTTCTGACCCGAATTCGCGCTGAATGGCATCCAGGGTAACATCCGTATCTTCTACAGTGTCGTGCAATAATGCACAGATAGTGCTTCTTACGCCAAGCCCTATCTCTTCCACACAAATAGTGGCTACGGCAATAGGGTGAAGGATATACGGCTCTCCACTTTTCCGGCGCATATCTTTATGGGCCTCCACAGCAATTTCAAAGGCAGCCCGCACCTGTTCCTTATCTCCCGGTTTCAGTTTGGGTTTAAGTACACGAAGCAACGCCCTGTATTTACGTAAAATCTCCTTTCTTTCCTGCTCCTCATTCATCTCATACTGAGGAATATTCAATACTTTATCCATCCCTACGAATTTACAAACAATAATAAAGTGTTATAGTAAAATTATTTCTAAAGAATCACCATAATCGGGGAATCAGTCTGGCTGGGAAATGCTAAAAGAATTGAAAATAATTTATAATCCTTAATTCCGCATTTTATGAACATTTGTCTTAATTTTGCCGCCCCTTATGCGCATGTGGTGAAATTGGTAGACACGTCAGACTTAGGATCTGATGCCGCGAGGTGTGGGGGTTCGAGTCCCTCCATGCGCACTTTTTCTTAATAGAAAGGCCGGACGGCCCTATCATAATTTCTAGGAAATGGCAAGTGTTACAAGAGAACCGATTAGCAACCTTCACGAAAGACTGGTACTCAAATTAGATAGTCAGGACTATATGCCTGCTTTCGAAAAGGACATTAAAGATTTCAGCAAGAAGGCAAATATTCACGGTTTCAGAAAGGGAATGGTGCCCGTAGGCATGGTAAAAAAAATGTATGGCCAGGAGTTCTTTGGAGAGGCTGTCTTAAAGTCTGTCGACAAAGAATTGCAGAAGTTTATCCGGGAAGAAAAAATTAACCTTCTGGGCAATCCGCTTACACCTGAAGGTAGCACCATGCCTGAGCTCAATTTTAGAGAGCCGGCTGCTTACGAGTTCGCTTTTGAAGTTGGCCTATATCCCGAAGTGAAGGTTACCATCCCTGAACACACGAAATTAACCCGCTATAAAGTACAGCCCAAACAGGAAGAAATAGAGAATCAGATCGACCGGATCCAGACAGAGCTTGGGAAACTGAATCCTGTAGAATCAGTTACAGGGCCCGAAAACATTATTAAATTCTCGCTGACTCAGACTGATGCAGAGGGTAATGCCATAGAAAAAGGGTTCAGTGTAAACAAATCATTCTTCGTTAAAGTATTTACACCTGATTTTCAGCAAAAATTGCAGGGAGCAGGAAAGGATGCTGAGTTCAATGGAATAATGAAGGATATTGTCGATCCGGAAAAATCTCCCGAGATATATGACAATATGGAATTAAATCCGGCAGATGAAGCTGTGATCCATTCCCCTGTTAAATTCAAAGTTGCCGAAATCAGTGTTTCTGAAAAACACGCATTAGATGAAGACCTGTTTAAACTCGCATACCCCGGAAAGGAAATAAAAACTGAAGAAGAATTCCGTAAGGCAGTAGAAGCAGACATTCAGAAGCAATGGGATCAGCTCGCTGAGAACAATCTGGATCATTCGCTACAACATGTCCTTATGGATATGCCTCTGGATTTGCCGGAAGATTTCCTGAAGAGACTGTTTAAAGATGAAAACAAGAATGTACCTCCTGAGCAGGCTGATGAACAATTCCCGCGTTTTGTAAACAGCATACGCACAAACCTTATCACTTCTCAGATTATCAAGGACCAAAGCCTAAAGGTAGAGCCTAAGGAAATCGAAGAAGAAATTAAAAAGGAGCTGCAACAATACTTTGGAAGCGCAGATCTGGAGTCTGAAGAGTATGGGTGGCTCGATGGGTACATCAAACGTATGATGTCCGAAAAAGAGCAGGTAGAAAACCGGTATGAAAAAATCATGAGTGGAAAAATCCTCAATTGGTTAAAGACCCAGGTAACGGTAGAGGAGAAAACAATCGGACAGGACGAGTTTGTGGAAATCGTTAAACAACATAACCACCATCATTAATTCCGGAGGGGCACTCGCCATTTTGTCGTATTTTTTTTGTTAGCACAATATTTGGAACTTCTCCGGAGTAGGAATATTTTGCAACAAACAAACAAATTACATGAATACCGGAAAAGAATTTGAGAAATACGCTGTAAAACATCGCGGAATCAGCAGTAACACGCTTGACGGATATATCAGGCACAACGTAACTAACCTTACTCCGAATATTATTGAAGAAAGGCCGATGAACGTAGCTGTAATGGACGTTTACAGCCGTTTAATGATGGACAGGATCATATTTCTTGGCTATCCGATTAATGATGAAGTAGCCAACATTATTACCGCCCAGTTATTGTTTCTGGAAAGCACTGACCGCAACCGCGACATTCAATTATACATCAACTCTCCCGGCGGCGGTGTATATGCAGGGTTAGGCATGTACGATACCATGCAGTTCATTTCACCCGATGTGGCCACAATATGCACTGGCATTGCTGCAAGTATGGCAGCCGTAATAATGGCAGCCGGAACTCCTGAGAAAAGAAGCGCACTAAAGCACGCACGAATCATGATGCACCAGCCCAGTGCAGGAGCTATGGGCCAGGCCAGTGATGTGGAAATAACTGTAAAAGAGGTTGTAAAAATCAAAAACGAGCTTTACGACATCCTCAGTGCACATACAGGGCAGACAGTAGAAAAGATAGCCAAAGACAGTAACCGCGATTTCTGGATGACAGCGGCAGAAGCTAAAGAATATGGCCTCATCGACGAGGTGCTCCTCACTAACGCTAAAAAAACGAATCACAACAAATAAGAAATCTAATGAGCAACCTGAACCGATATACCCGCGCTCCCCGATTGGATGACGAACCTGAAAAGGAACAGCCTGAGAATCCGGAAAGCAGCCCTATGGAGAAAATGATGGAGGGGGCTTTTTTATATGATAAAAAATTCCTTGAGCAACGCAAGATATTCCTGTGGGGAGAAGTCAACGACAAAACAGCCCGTGACATTACTAACAGGCTCTTATACCTGGAGGCAACAGACCCCGGCAAGGATATTACTTTCTATATCAACAGTCCGGGTGGCGTAGTAACCAGTGGCATGGTAATATATGACACGATGCAGATGATCTCGTCACCGGTTAGTACCGTGTGTATGGGGATGGCTGCCAGCATGGGCAGTATTCTGCTCAGCGGCGGCGCCAAAGGCAAGAGATATATTTTCCCTCATGGAGAAGTAATGATTCATCAGCCGAGTGGCGGTGGACGCGGTACAAGTGCAGACCTGGAGATCCTCGCCAAGCAAATGCAAAAGGTAAAGGAAATAGGAGCCAGGATCCTCTCTGAAAACTGTGGTCAGCCGTTCGAAAAAGTTATGGAGGATTTTGACCGCGACTACTGGATGGATGCACAGGAGAGTAAAAAATATGGCATTGTGGATGTGATACTCAAAAAGCTCTGATAGCTGTGTTTTTTGGCTTTTGTTTTAATAAATTAAGCATTACTTTGGCATTACAATCTACTTAGTACTATGGCAAAACAGCAACCCTTACATTGTTCCTTTTGCGGACGCAGCCGCGACGAGGTACAGATTCTGATAGCAGGTCAGGAGGGGCATATCTGTGAAAATTGTGTAGAGCATGCGCGGGAGATAGTACTTCAGGAGCTGCCACAATTATCAGAAAAAAACTCAGCTAACAGCAACTTCAAACTCTCCGTAAAGAAACCTATGGAGATAAAAAAATATCTCGATGAGTATATTATCGGGCAGGACGATGCTAAAAAAGTACTGGCCGTTGCTGTGTACAACCACTATAAAAGGCTTAACCAGAAGGCAGATAATGATATTGAAATCGAAAAAAGCAATATCATCATGGTCGGAGAAACAGGTACCGGCAAGACACTTCTTGCCAAGACCATTGCCCGTATTCTGAATGTGCCTTTTGCAATCGTAGATGCCACGGTGTTTACAGAAGCCGGATATGTGGGAGAAGACGTGGAGAGCATATTAAGCAGGTTACTGCAGGTATGCAACTTTGACGTAAATGCAGCACAAAAAGGCATCGTGTATATCGACGAAATCGACAAGATTGCACGCAAGAGTGATAATCCCAGCATCACAAGGGATGTAAGCGGAGAAGGTGTACAACAAGGACTGCTAAAGCTGCTTGAGGGTACTGATGTACTAGTGCCACCTCAGGGCGGCCGGAAACACCCTGAGCAAAAACTCATCAAAATCAACACTTCCAACATACTCTTTATCTGCGGCGGCGCCTTTGATGGCATAGACCGCATTATCGGGAAGCGTATCAATACCAACGCCATTGGGTTTAATGTGAACAAAGACATGCAGGAATTACAAAGAAATAACCTGCTTCAATTTGTCAATGCCCAAGATATGAGACACTTCGGGCTGATCCCTGAATTATTGGGCAGATTGCCTGTAATCACTTACCTGAATCCATTAGACCCGACAGCTTTAAGAAAAATACTCACAGAACCCAGAAACTCGCTGATAAAACAATACAAGAAGCTATTCCAACTGGAGGGAATTGATCTGATTGTGGAAGAAGACACCTACGACTTTATGGTTGAGAAAGCCGTAGAGTATAAACTGGGAGCCCGTGGCTTACGGAGCATTTGCGAAAGCATCCTTACTGATGCTATGTATGAGCTACCATCACAAAAGGTTAAATCCTTCACGCTCACAAAAGACTATGCAATGGGCAAGTTTAACCTAAGCAAGCTCAATATGCTTAAAGTAGCATAGAAATCATTTCCTGTAATTTAATTATTTCACATCCATCCGAAAGATGGATGTTTTCATTTACTTTTACCCCGAAATCAAAAAACCAATATTTCAGTAATGATTGATGTAATTCTGGGCCTGCAATGGGGCGACGAAGGAAAAGGTAAAGTCGTAGATTACTTCGCTTCTAAATACGATGTTATTGCAAGGTTTCAGGGAGGGCCCAATGCCGGGCATACACTCTTTGTAGATGGGAAAAAGGTAGTGCTTCATCAGATTCCTTCAGGTATTTTTAAAGAAGGTACTAAAAACCTCATCGGTAATGGTGTAGTGCTTGATGCGGTGGCGCTTCAGAAAGAATGTGAGATACTGGCCTCATTCGGAGTGGACTATAGAAAGTCATTATTTATCAGCGATCGTACGCAACTTATACTTCCTACCCACAAAGCACTGGATCGTGCAAGTGAACAAAGCAAGGGAAGTGAAAAAATAGGGTCCACACTCAAGGGAATCGGGCCTGCCTACATGGACAAGACAGGCAGAAACGGTTTACGCGTTGGGGATGTAAAAGACAAAAACTTCGTTTCGAAATATATAAAACTCAGGCTCAAGCACCAGAAGCTACTCGACAACTTTTCTTTTCAGGAAGACATTTCTCAGGAGGAAGAGACCTATTTCAATGCACTGGAATTTCTGCGTTCGCTCAATATCGTAAGTGGAGAATATTTTATCAATGAAGCTATCGCTGAAAACAAGAAGGTGCTTGCTGAAGGCGCTCAGGGCAGCATGCTTGACATCGACTTCGGCACCTTCCCTTATGTGACATCTTCTACCACAATAGCAGCAGGAGTTTGTAGCGGGCTCGGGGTATCACCACACAAAATCAAGGAAGTGATTGGTATTACCAAAGCGTACTGCACCAGAGTAGGCGGCGGCCCTTTCCCCACCGAACTGCATGATGAATTCGGAGAACTGATTAGAAAAAATGGAAACGAATTTGGCGCTACAACGGGCCGGCCGCGCAGATGTGGCTGGATAGATCTGGTAGCGCTTAAATATACCTGTATGATTAACGGGGTGTCCAAAATAGTAATGACCAAGGCGGATGTACTGGATGAACTGGACACGCTAAAAGTATGCGAATCATACACCATTAATGGCGAAAACACTACCCACGTCCCCTTCCAGATGGATAAACTGGATATCAAGCCTGTTTATACTGAATTTAAAGGGTGGAAAAAAGACATTTCAGGTATCAAGTCCTATGAGTCATTGCCAAAAGAAATGCTTCACTACATCAGCCATATCAACGACTACCTGAAGATTAAAACACACTACATTTCAAACGGGCCGGGCACTGATCAGATTATTGAGGCCTGAGCCTGTAACAATTTTTGAACGAAAAATCTTCTTTTAAAATATTTACTATTTTTGGTTTACCAATTTTTGAAAGAAAAAAATAAAAAAAATTCCGGAGAAAATTATGAAAGCAAAATCCGATAAGGGCAAGAAAGCATCAATTAAAAAGCCCGCTAAGAACACACCTAAATCATCTGGCAGAAAACACAAAGATCCGGATGAAGACCTGGACGATGAGGACCTTGACGAGGACGAGGCTCCTGCATCAAAAAAAGGAAAAACAACAAAAGGAAGGAGGAGAGATGAAGACGATGATGATGAGGATGAAATTGAGGACGACTGGAACAAGCCCGACGAAGACGACGACTATGATCCCGACTTTGAGGAATTCGATATTCCTAAATCAAAAGGAAAGAAATCAGGAAAGAAAAGCTCATCTGATGATGACTTCGAAATCGAAGACGATTACGGATCAATGGACCTCTTCGACGACGAGGGTTTCGACGACGATCTGGATGACGACTTTTAGTATGGCTCACCCACAGCATCTGACCCGTATAGCATAACAAGATACACACACGTAATTATCATCCTGCCCCCCAGGGGGTGGGATTTCTTATGTTTTATTGGTTACGAGCCGCAGCCGGGCGTTTCTTTTCCTTTTGTCCGGATTGGAGAAGCGTTTCAGGCCGATCATTGCGTGGCTCCCGCTGATACCTTGGCCTGGCACTTTCTCTGACGTTATTGAGGAGGTTGTTAAGTGAACTGTTCAATATTTCATCCTGCCTGCTCCTGAATATCGAAACCTTTTCCGCTGGAAGCAGCATCTCGTATTCATCGCCTGAAGCCAGCACCTCGTCCATTCGGGGATTTATTTTACGGAATAAAGCACTATCTACTCCCGTAGCCCCAATAATAATCTCGGGGCTATACCTTCCTGAGATTACAACCGTATCAAGAGTGGCTCTCAGAGAATCAGGAAGGCTGTCAATAACACGGTTGCCTTTTGCATAAAACGACAAGTCGCCTTCTTTTTTATCTTCCATCACAAAATGAGTAGCTATGAATTTCTTCACATGATTTCGCGACTCCTGAGGAAGATAATATTGTAATTTCCAAAAATCGCTGCTGCCACTTTTTCTAATCGCAGTTTGCACTCTGCCCGGGCCTCCGTTATATGCCGCAATCACCAGCAGCCAATCATTCAGGTCTTTGTAAAGATTCAATAAATACCTGGCGGCTGCACGGGTGCTTTTCACATAATCAGTTCGCTCGTCTGTCTCTCCACCCACGCGCAGGCCATATTCCCGTGCAGTACCAGGCATAAATTGCCAGGGGCCACGTGCGCCGGCGCTGGAAAGTGCATTCGACTTGAGATCACTTTCGATTACGGCCAGATACTTCAATTCGTGGGGAAGGCCATATTGCGACAGAATATCGTCAATAAGGTTAAAGTAAGGTGTCGCCGTCTTTTTAAGCCGTTTCAGGTAGTCAGCATGCGCTTCCAGGTAATCACTCATGTAACCTTCAGCATAGGGATTCACCTGCTGAGAATAGGGTATTGCAGGATTGTAAGCATAATTCTTAAAGAGGTCTTTAAATCCATATTTAGTAATCTCCTGAATAGCGACAACTTTAGATTTATCAGGTATTGCAGAGTCAGAGGCAAGTATCTCATCGATTACCTTATGTTCCTCAACCTTAAGTGTATCCTGTATCTGAGCACAGGCAATATGCCCTATTGCAAGCGCAATAGTCAACAGTATGGACCTTCTCAGTTTCATAATTCGCGGTAATTCTTTAACAGCAGGCCGGCTACCTCCAACAAATTTATCTCATTAATTTTTGAAGAGATAAGCTGTACTCCAAATGGCATCCCATTAGAGTGCCTGAATAGCGGTATTGAAATTGCCGGTAAGCCTGTAAGATTAGCATACACGGTAAAGATATCTGCGAGATAAAGCGATACGTCGTCTTTTACTGCACTGTTCAGGTCGTATGCTGTGGAGGGCGTTGTCGGCAGCAAAAGAAAATCGTAGTGCTCAAAAACTTCATGGGCCTCATCGATAACCATCTGCCTAACCTTTTGCGCCTGAGTGAAATAGGCATCATAATAGCCTTCGCTCAGCACATAAGTGCCCAGCATAATACGCTTCTTCACCTCTTTGCCAAACCCTTCAGACCTGTTTCTCTTATAAAACTCTTCCAGATTTTCTACGGCTCCATTACTTCTATGGCCATACCGGATACCATCAAACCTGTTCAGATTCGAAGATGCTTCCGCTGTGGTTAATACGTAATAAGCCGGTACTATATAATCCAGCAGTGCAGAGCCTGTATCCCCGGTGGCTGCACCTCCTTCATTCAGGCGTGCTATTAATCTCTTTACACCTTCTCTTAT
>JACFNA010000285.1 GCA_019455085.1 Chitinophagaceae bacterium | reverse complement strand
CATGAACAAAGACCTTCAATTTTTCCCATTGGATACCAAGCAGGCCCAATTACCCGAATATGCACACTTACTCAAGACTGCTTCTGATCAAAACCTCGTGTACCGCCCTTCATTTATATATTCAAACATACATATGAGGCTAAGCAAAGAAATTGGAGATAATCTAAGGTTTGCCTTTAACAGCTACAACATTTTCAATATAAGACCAGTTGAGGACAAAAACGGCTCCATCACTTATTTCAACGGACGACCTTCATTCGGTGCAGAGCTAATTCTTACCATCAAATAAATTATCAGGCATGAATACAAGACATTATATTATCATTACAATCGGCTTACTTTTCTCACTTTTCTGTGGATGCAGAAAAATCGAATTAGGAGAGGATATTAAAGCCCTTGACGTAACCGTTCGTGTAGCTTATGACACATCAAAAGGAAATTTCTCTTTACCGATAGAAGGTATCAATATTAAGCTCGAAAATCTTTGGAACGGAAAGATCAATCAGATCAAAACCAATCAAAATGGTTTGGCAGAATTCGACAATATCAGTGCAGGTGTATATAATATAATGGCTACGTTAAGCATTCCTAAGGAGGACTTCCTGAACTATACCGGACAGTTCTCCGAAGACGACGTAACGCTAAACGCCTCAATGAACAGCGTTACCTTGAACAACCAGACAAATGCTATTCTGGATTTGCAGATGAAATTGGGACGAATCGGCGGTCTCGTTTTAAAACAAATCTATTACGCAGGTAGCGACACCAGAAATGGCGCGTCTTTCAGAGACCAGTTTATTGAAATTTATAACAACTCCAATGAAGTTATATATGCCGATAGTTTATATATAGCTCAGGTATGGGGTACTAATACAGCCAATCCCGACCTGTCTAAAGGATTCTACTTTACTTCAGGACCAATGGTAGGGCAATTTGATTGGTCAAAATCAATAGGAATGCCATCCGGAATAAATGCGAGTGAAGACTACTTTTATCCCAAGTCGCTATATAGAATACCGGGCAATGGCACTGATTATCCCATCCAACCCGGGGAGAGCATCATCCTTGCACAAACAGCGGTTAACCATAAAGCTCCTTACTCGAACAGTACCGGAGGCTCTATCAATATCAAAGATCCTTCACTTACCGTGGACCTTAGCAATGCAGATTTCGAAGTGTATCTGGCTCCCTATCTGGCAAGCCCACTGGCATCAGATATCGATAATCCTGCAGTACCAAACATGATTATGCTGGCCTATAGCGGCAAGGACTGGCTTCTTGATAATCCGGGGCGTGACGGGTATATCATCTTTAAGACAGATAAAGATATCCCTTCCACCTTCCCACAATATCCTGACCCCACTCAATTAGCTATTACTCAAAATACCACGATGTATTACCAGATTCCGCTTGAGTTTGCTATTGATGCTGTAGAAATACAGCCTAACTCACCTACCTCACGGGTACCCAAAAGGCTTTATAGCGAATATGATGCAGGCTTTACCTTCTGCCCCGCAGGATCCTATTCTTCACAATCTGTAATACGGAAAACATCCAAAATTGTGAGCGGACGAAAGATCCTGATGGACACCAACAACTCCACTAACGACTTTGACTATTTGGAAAAAGCTGAACCAAAGGCTTTTAAATAATTGCAAATTGGAAATGATTTAATTCAAAATAAATGAAATACAAACCTCTTTTTATACTTTCCCTCCTCCTTCTTTCCGGTAAACTCCTGAAAGCACAGGATATTTCACAAAAGTTTTCAGACATATTTCGCAGCCATTACGATTATTATTCTGAAAATGTGCTTACCCATCCCTTTTTAAAAGTGGACGATTATGCACTCATATCTGCTAAGTACACAATAAGAAGTGCCGGCTACAATGCACGCCAGGATGGCGACAAAGAAAAGAATGTACGCTTCTTCACTGAGGGCACGAGGCATCTGGGCAAATTTAAAGTCAGTGGTGTTTTTTCCTATGCCCACACCTTGCGGGACAGCGTCGCCTATTCATTAGGAGACCATGATGGGGCATCGCCATTTTATTTCTTTGCAGGTGCAAAAGGAAATTGGGAAATAAGTAAATATAACCTAAGTGGGATAGTTACACGTTCGTTCATAAATAACAAACTACTTATTTCCGGAGGTGGAAAATTTAGGGCCGGCAATTCATGGAGAAGCAACGATCCCAGAATGGAAAACTTTAGTCATGACCTGAGCGCCTCATTAGCCACTCATTACAAGATTATGGATAAGCATACCATAGGCATTGCCGGTACACTCGGTGGCATCTCTCGCGAAAATTCTAATGAATATCGTAATAAAGACTACCAGGATAACCTGCAAAATATGAAGTATATAAATTTCATTAACTATGGGTATGGACTAAATGTTATCCAAAATACAGGACGTGAAATCTTTACTTATACCGATAAATATGCCTTTGGAGGCATATATAATGGCGAGTTTGATTTTGGCTCTGTTACCCTAAGCGGTGAGATCGAAAACCAATATTCAAAGTATGTTAGAAAGCCCGGTGAATCTGCAAGTGCTAACTATGTATATGGAAAGTTTGATGAGCAGATCAGATCCTTATCACTATTTTGGAGCGCTGTACCTGGAGAAAAAATACATTGGAATACTCTTCTCAAATTCGTTCAGGATTATGGCACTGACTATAACAGAATACTCGGTGGACATAATTATACTTATTACCATAAAACACTAACACTAAAACCTGTTGCAGGATTTATGAAAAATGGGCAAATTCGCTCTGAACTTTCTCTAAATTTAAGTTCAGACCGCTTG
>JACFNA010000284.1 GCA_019455085.1 Chitinophagaceae bacterium | reverse complement strand
CACATAGCTGAGGGGCCACCATGAATCTCCAGCAACACTGGATACTTCCTGCCCGCTTCAAAATTCGCTGGTTTCATCACCCAGTATTCAACCGTCTGTCCCTTATTGTTAGTAAACGTGCTCTTATCAGGGAATGATAATTTCTTCTTTGCCAGCCACTCTGTATTAAAGGTGCTAAGGCGCAAAGAGCTTTTGCCTGCTGCATCAGCCACGTATAGCTCAGACGGGTTGGCTACTTCAGTTTTTGAATACACTAACCTGTTGCCTGCTATACCAAAACTTCCGACACCCGAATTGTAATCGCCCAGTACTTCTACCTTCCGTGTTTTCATATCCACACGGCACACAGGGGCGCCTCCGTTACTTTGTGTGGTAAAATAAATATACTTCTCGTCCTTACTCCATAGGAGGTTACCCTTATTGCGGTCAAACGGGATCGTAATGATATCTTTCACCGAGCCACTCATCGGCATAATGGCTAACGTGGGCACACTCACAAAGGATGTATTTCCAAACTGAAAGGCAAGCCACTTACCTGACGGAGAAACAGCAGGCCCGCTGTAACGTTTGCCTTTTTCACCTAAAAGCTGGCGAAAATCTGAACCATCAGTCCGTACTGCATAGATGCCGCTTTCCAAAACCCGGTCGGGGTGTTCATGGGGATTCACACTTCCTGACATCACAATTTGTTTTCCATCTGGCGTAAAAGATGCCTGACCGAAACTGTAAAAAAGCTTTGTGATTAATACAGGTTTTAACGGAGCATTTACATCAATAATAAAATACTGATTAAAACTCATTCCGGGATCTACATCCATCTCGCTTTGGAAGTTTAGTTTATCAAGAACCATGGCTTTCTTATCCTCTGCATTCTTGTCAAGGTAGGCCCTGATAGCTTCAATGCTGCCATCAGGATCGGGTTTGGTTTTATTTGGCTCCAGATTTTCATTGTGTGCAAACCCGGGTTTTTCATACGGCCATTGAGGTAGTTCTTTGCGGGGGTTCAGGGTGGAATCCCGAAGCATATCTTCCAGTTTTATGTTAGATGAAAAAAGAATCTGCTTCCCATCAGGGCTCCATTTGGGGCCTGAAGCTCCATATTTGAAATGAGTCAGTTGCATTGCCTCTCCTCCATCCAGAGGAAGCAGGAAAATTTGCGATTTTCCATCTACAGCCCGAACAAATGCCAGTTGTGTACCATCCGGGCTCCACACCGGTTGCGACGAATTTTCTTTGGCAGTCAACTGTCGTGGTGCTGACTGTCCGTCTGTAGTAGCCATCCATATCTGTGTTTCGTATTTATACTCCCACTTCTTATCGTTCTCCGGCACTATAGAAGTAACCGTGAAGGCGGCTCTGCTTCCGTCCTCACTCACCGAAACATTACCTACCGTTTTAATCTTCAACATATCCGTAACCAGTACGGGTTCGGTACCGTTCTGGCCAAACGAATACAGGGCAATAAATACTATTGCAAACGCAAGGATGACTTTTTTCATACATGGGGAATTTTGAATGATGAATATACGAATTCATCGTGGATCCGGTTGGCCGAAATTAAAATTCACAGAATAAACCGCAGGAGTGCGAATCATGTGTAAATGTCAAGGTAGGATTAAATTGAGTAACATCTCTCTATTTAAAACTCATTATGCAGGAATCAATTGGGATTTGAAACCATACTAGTTTGGTTTAAAGCCTCAGTAATTCCTGCAAAAAAATATAGTAAAACAAGGTGCGCTACTTCCCCAAATACTTTCCACATCTAAACGCAGTTCGTATTTCCAATTTCTTCCAGGCGGAGGGCAATTTAGTTCGGAGAAAAATTCCCTACGCCCGTAGAATAGGATTTATGCTATCAGTGCATTTGCTGTAACTTTCATGCATCTTTGTGAGATTGGCTTTTGAACAAGACTTATATTGTTAGTCAAATAAGTATCCTAATAAAAACAAACAAAACAGCAATTGAAATATGCAGAAGTACGCCGTAAACCAACAATTAATTGAGACACTTTTAGCGTGGGTAAATTCAGGAGAAATCGCAATTCCGGAAATTCAAAGACCATTTGTCTGGGACAGCTCAAAAGTCCGTGACTTAATGGACAGTTTGTATCAGGGTTACCCGGTCGGTTATGTTATTGCCTGGAGAAATCCCAATGTGCGGTTAAAAGACGGCAGCCTAAGCGAAGGAAAAAAAATTCTCATCGACGGACAGCAGCGCGTAACTGCTCTGACAGCTGCAATTCTTGGGCAGGATGTAATCAACAAAACCTACGAACGGGTGAAAATCAAAATTTCTTTTCATCCGATTGATGAAAAATTTGAAGTTCAAAATCCGGCAATCTTAAAAGATAAAACCTGGCTTGCCGATATTTCACAGGCTATCAATGGTGACCTTTTTGAGGTTGCAGACCATTATTTTGAGCTTAACCCTGATGTTGATAAAAAGCAGGTTCGGAATGCTTTTTCAAACCTGATGAACATTCCGAAAAAGCAAATAGGAATTATTGAATTAGCGCCCGACCTGGATATAGAAACGGTTACTGAAATATTCATTCGCATCAATTCAAAAGGAGTTGTGCTCAGTCAGGCAGATTTTGCAATGAGCAAGATTGCTTCCAACATAGAGTATAACGGAGATGAATTACGCAAGGCCATCGACTATTTCTGTCACTTGTGCATCGCACCAGATTTTTACAAACACATTGTCGACAACGATAAAGAGTTTACAAAGACTGATTACTTCCAAAAACTGCAATGGCTTAAAACAGAGAACGATGATTTATATGACCCTGACTACAATGACCTTATTCGCGTTGCATTCACTTCGCAGTT
>JACFNA010000283.1 GCA_019455085.1 Chitinophagaceae bacterium | reverse complement strand
GAAAACCATCTCCGGATTGGAAATGAGGCATAAGGAATTGTATGATGACATCATGCGGCTGAGTCCTGGCGAAAGCAAGATGAGCAACCTTTATTTTGGCCCGGATGCCTATAAAATACTTCTTTCTGCAACTGCTTTTAAAACGGGTGACAAAAGATTTATTTTATTGGGAGTGCAGAATATCAGTAGTGCAGTTGATGAAACAGAAAGCGAAGCCTGGAGAAAATTGCTAAGGGTGATGACCCATGAGATTATGAATAGTGTAGCGCCGATATCTTCGCTGGCAGGCACATTACAACAAATATTAAGAAAGGATGCTGATGGGGCGGCGATTTCAGGAATAGATGGATACGACGATCTGGTAGTGGGAGTAAATACTATAAAGAGCCGGAGTGAGAGCCTTTTGCGGTTTGCTGAAACGTATCGGAGCCTGAATAAAATTGCTGCACCTGAAATAAAAAAATTTCATGTATTGGATTTGTTTGAAAATATTTCAAACCTGATGGATCCTACGCTGGCAAAAAAGGGAATCGAACTGGAGATGATACTTAAAGAGCCGGATATGCTGCTGATGGCAGATAGCACACTGATTGAGCAGGTGCTGATCAATTTGGTACTCAACTCAATGGAAGCAGTAAAAGATTCGGAAGAAAAGAGGATTTCGCTTTCGGCTGAGGATATAAATGGGAGAGTGGTGTTGAAAGTGTCTGATACGGGCGCAGGAATGAGCAAAGAGGTTTTGGATAAAATATTTATTCCATTTTTTACAACCAAAAAGACCGGCAGTGGCATAGGCCTGAGCCTCAGCAGGCAAATAATGAAATTGCATGGCGGTTCCTTAAGCGTCTATTCAGAAGAAGGAAAGGGAACTGCTTTTACACTTCACTTTCCATGATGGAGAAGTTAAGCGAGTGGGAGGCTCACTTAACTTCTATCGGATTGGGATGCAAAACCTTACATGGGTTGTGGTTACATTTGGTGGTGAGGTTATAATTAGCGTTTAATGAAGTGGGCAGTTATTCTGTCGTTGCGGTGGCTCCATGTAATTATGAGGTGATAAGCTCCGGACGGCAGGTCATGTACGTCGAGAGTGAGTTGGTTCACGCCAGACTGTGTATATTTTGTCCAAAGACGCACCCGGGAGCCCTTGCTATCGATAAGTTGAATGGTAGCCTTATCTGTTTGTGTCGTCGCAATGCTTACGTTAAGAAGCTCCCTGACAGGATTAGGCCATACCTTCCAATCCTGATTGATGCCACAAGCTGAGGTTCTGACGGGTGAGAAACTTTTTGTACCGTCGAAATCCAGGGAAGCGATTCGGTAATAAACTCTGTCGAGTTGCGCAGCTTCCTGATCTGTATATTGGTAGTTGGTCAGTACGTTGTTTTGATTAGTAGGCGGTAAGGATGCGATGGTAACCCATTCTCTGCTATTGAGGCTTCTTTGTATTTCGAATGAATGAACGTTGGTTTCCGAGGCTGTTTGCCATTCCAGTATCGGAGTATTTTGGTTACATGTTACGTTAAAGGAAGTGAGTTTGACCGGAAGTGGGGAAGAAGTTTCTGCAATAGTCCAGGGAGAAAGGGAGTTGATGCCCGTGAGTTGTACCCAGTTGGCAACTTCGTCTCTGGTAATATTTTCAATGGGCCCTTGCTCCTTCCAGGCATTTGTGCCATTATCAAATTTCCAGAGAGCCAATTTTGTCTCGTTTGCGCCATTGAGTTCGCTCTCCAGGTAATGTAGTTGAAGTGTGGCATTAAGATCCGCATCTTTAGAAGGATCAGCAAAGTTGATGGTATAATATCGCTTTACCGCTCCGGATGGTAAACCGGTTGCATAAACGTAACCCCTGTCAATAGTTACATTGCCTAAGTCTTTTGTGGAAGTGATTGCTGCACCAATATTTCCGGGATTCAGATTGTTGGGCTGATTCAATGGCATACTTACTTTTACAGAACCTCCGGTAGGACCTATGATGTGGCTGTTTTCATTTTCATTAATAAGGGTCCCTGTGCTGCCAAGGATTAGTGTTTTGTTATTGAGATTAAAAAAGCCTGCAGTAAAAATCATTTGTCCGCTTACTTGTAAATCCTCATTCTGCAGGCTTACCTGATGATTACCGGATTTGGCAATCTCAAGATTTGAAAAACCAAAGAAGCCTCTTATAATATTGTCTTTATTACCCGAGAATAGCACTTTGCTGTCGGGGGTAAATGTAATGGAGCCTCCGGTACCCAGAATAAAATCCTCGTCCTGCAATGTAACGGTACCACCTACATGAAACAAAGCCCCGCCTTGTACATACAATTGTGAATTTACCGCTGTAGTTGTACAGAGAAGTGCGAGGAGGTATAATGCTTTTTTCATTTTTAAGATTTTTAAGGAATCATAATGAGGTTAGTTCATCTTGCTTTTGATCATCTCTATTTCCTTAGTGAGCGTATCAATCAGTTTTTGCTGCTTTTCAATCATCTGTTGTTGCTCCTGCACGGCTTTTACCAATGGCACTACAAATTGTGAATAAGAAAGCCCGTATGCATCTTTGCCGGTCTTAGGCATGATCACCCCATCAAAATCATAACCTGTCTCATTAGCCACCCTCTCTACTTCCTGTGCAATGAAACCACTATGCCTTATTTTTTCTGATTCGGAATAGCCGGCATAAATAGCATCTGATATTTTGCCTGTCTGGATAAACTGATTGAATTTTCCTGTCTGGAAATTATATACCACCGGACGCAGCTTTAATATAAAGTCAAGCCCTTTTACTGATTCGGTGATATTGGTTTTGAATCTTCCGTCGGAGGGTGTGGTAAATGGTACCTGTCCTTCAATAAC
>JACFNA010000282.1 GCA_019455085.1 Chitinophagaceae bacterium | reverse complement strand
CTACAGTGGCACTTCGTCTTTTTATCAGCCTTCGGTGATAGGCTTTATTCTGAGTTAGTTTTGCGAAGCCATTATCTGCTTCACTGTTCCACCCGCATATTTTCATTCAGCATGGGCACTAAAAGATCAGCTTTCTTAAATGGGTTTGTATAAAGTGCTAATGACGTATTTTTATGAGGGCAAGGGCAATTTTTAGATGAACCGGGCGTTACAGGCTATGGAACGGACAACTTCTATAACAGAAAGACTTATCTTAAATTTGAGAAACCTTTTTCTATGAGGAGAGATACTACTTTAGAAAAAGCAATTCAAACAATCAGGAAACTCCCGACAGACAAACTTCAGGAGGTTTCCGACTTTATCTCCTTTTTGCTTAAGCAGCATGAAGAAGAACAGCTAACTCATGGGATTCAAGAAATGGCAGATGGTAGTAAGACTTTTGAATTCCTGAATCAGGAAGAAGATATTTATGCTATAGATGACTTAAAGGAAGTATATAATGGCTAAAGGAGATATTTTATTAATCGCCTTTCCCTTCACTGATCTGCAAGACAGTAAGTTAAGAGCTGCTGTTATTCTATCCGAAACCGAAGAAGATCTGACGGTCTGCTCCATTACAACACAGAACAAGTGGCAAGAAGAAACAGACTTGAGACTTTATCCAGGCAAAACCAATGGATTCAAAAAGGGAATCTCAGTTAAGGACGCGAAAGTTAGCCACGATAGACAGAAAGTTATCAAAGGGTCTGTTGGGAAGATTGACTTCAAAAGAAATTTCCGAACTAAATATTAAACTAAAAACAGTACTAGGTCTTCATTGAAAATTACGTAGCCTGTAACAAACATATTAGCGTTTGGCGGACAGACTAGCATCTATCAGCGAAAAATACAAAATTCAAATTTGATTCTTCGCTTGAAACCCGATAGCAATCGGGATGCTAAAAATCCCGCACATCGCAAAGCCGCCGGGGCGTTATGGGCAAGTTTACCAAAACACACCGCCCCAAAAAAATACGACATCTAACCTATTGACAAACACAGAAAACAAACCAAAATTTGACAATGGTTATGAACAGTCTTTACACATTCAGGAAATCGGTACTCGAAAAGCCGCAACGTTGGGAACTTTCCGATCAGGACATTTCGTGTAGTCAGGAAGCGGGAATTAACGTAAAAATTCCTTTTACCCAAATGGAAAAAGTGCGACTGTTTTACCACCCAAATAATCGTTTTCGGCTCAATAACTATTGCTGTAAAATTACCTTGAAAAATCAAGCCGTTTACGATATTTATTCCTGCACTTACAATGGTTTTGCCACATTTGGCAACCAAGCCGAAAACTATGTTCCCTTTGTAAAAGAACTTGTACAAAAGGTAAAAACAGTAAATCCCGATTGTAAAATACTAACAGGACATACGCCTTTTACTTATTACGGAAATATCCTGTTTGTATTTGTTGCAGTATCGTTCCTGTTTTTGTTTTTCTATTGGCTTCCTGTTAATTTCAGGAATTTTTCCATCATAGTAAAACTTATCGTCATCGTTTATTTGGGTGCTTATCTGGCGAAATCAATCAGCGTAAACAAACCACGGCGACTTTACGGAAACGAAATACCCGATTATGTTTTACCGCAATTACCAAAGCCCGAAACAAAAAACATCTCATAAACCCACAGGGAGAATAAACATAAATAACGCTTAACAAAAAACAAATTAAAACCAACCATTCACTAAAAAACAAATATCATTATGAAACGAAGCACAACAAAAATTTCTCACACAGGGGAAAGTAAAAGCGAAGTTACATCCGGCCAAAAGAATCGCCGCGTAGCGGCAAACGCAAAAATTACACGAATGAAACGAATCATTTTATGCTTCCTGCTGATGGCAGGCTTCACCGCACAGGCACAAACCATAAATATTAATTTAGGCAGGTTATTACCTGTCAAAGACAGCCAAACAGGAAAATACGGTTATCAAAATGCAGATGGCAAAATGGTTGTGGCGCCGAAATACGACAATGCCGATGCTTTTTCGGAAGGGCTTGCCGCCGTACAATTCAATAGGAAATGGGGCTTCATAGACCAAACAGGAAAAGAAATCGTACCGCCAAAATACGATGATGCAGGTACGTTTTCAGATGGGCTTGCTGTCGTGTATCTGAATGCTAAATGGGGTTTTATAGACAAAACAGGAAAAGAAATTGTCTCTGTTAAATATGACGCTGTAAATCTTTTTTCGGAAGGCGTAGCAGTCGTAAAAATGGCCGGGAAATTCGGATTTGTGGACAAAACAGGAAAAGAAATTATAGCGCCAAAATATCAAAATGCAGATAACTTCCAGGAAGGGCTTGCTACCATACAATTAAATAACAAATGGGGTTTTATAAATAAAACAGGAAAAGAGATTGTACCGCCAAAATACGATGATGCAGGCAAATTCAATGATGGACTGGCGGCTGTATTGCTAAACAATAAAAACGGTTTTATAGACAAAACAGGAAAAGAAATCGTACCGCCAAAATACGATATGGTAGGCGCTTTTTCGGACAGGATTATTGCCGTAGCGCTTAACAACAAATGGGGCTTTATGGATAAAACAGGAAAAGAAGTAGTACCGCCGAAATACGATGATGTACATCCTCTTATGGAGGGCATGGCCTTAGTGGGCCTTGGTGGCAAGTACGGTTTTATTGATGCCGGCGGCAACGAGGTAATCCCCGTACAGTACGAGAGTATTTATCCCATTGGCCCCAAAGGACAGGAAAGATACGGCTTCCAAAACGGCAAAGTAAAGGTTTGGCAAAACCAAAGAGCTTTTTACATAGATAAAACCGGGAAGGAAGTACAATAACCT
>JACFNA010000281.1 GCA_019455085.1 Chitinophagaceae bacterium | reverse complement strand
AAAGGTGAGACTTTCAACCGTTGACGATCCTTTTTTACTAATAACGGATAAAGCAAAACAAGATGTTGTTGCTATGTACGAAAGAAATTTACAAGAACATGGCATTCTGGATGAGTGGGCAAAAGGTGAGAAAATAGAGCTATGCGCGGCATTCTGTAATAAACTGTATGAAGGAACCTTCTTTAAAAAGAAATCTCTACCATCTGCCATTGCATTTGCGCAAGGCAGATATGCAGTTAATATAAGTGCCACACTTGACAAATTGAGGCGAAAGGATCAATTGCAACTTCTAATTAAAAAAGAGAATGAGATAATGCGAATTGCTACCGGATACAAGTACGGCAAAATGGAAAAACGGATACGGCAAAAATAATTTTCAATTCAGCGAAACCCTTTACAGCCTTGCATTTGCGAGGCTTTTTTATTTACCGTACTAAAAAGAAACTGCTTCTTTCTTTTGTTTTCAAAAAACACCTTTACAAAAAAAAGCACATGGAAACTTTACAAAAAATTCACGAAGACCTTGAAATAATTAAGGCAATGCAGTTTCTCAATAAGAGAGCCTTAACCTTTGATGAATTGGTACAATATACCGGCATGGCAAAAAGCTATCTGTATAAAAAAACCATGCTGAATGAAATCCCCGGAGCCAGCCGGCCAATGGGTAAGAAATTATACTTTGACCGTGAAAAAATAGATCAGTGGCTTTTAGGCAGCCCTTCGGAGCCGCCAATGAGTGATGAGGAAATTGAAAGCCGGGCAGCCAATTTTATCACAACTGGTAAAATTTAAGCCATGACACCAAAAAAATTTAACAAGCTCCAAAAGGAAGTGCGCCTGGCATTCATTTATGCAACGATAGGCGATGCAAAGCTTCAAATCGCGAATGATCTTTTTGTGGACGGCATACAGATCTTTTTTCAGGCGAAGCACGGAGTTATAAGTGATGCGGTGGCATATCCATTACCAGCCGAAATGATAGCCTTGTTTCAAGGCGTTGGCAAGATGAGGTACATGCTTTTTGTACACGATGACGAAGACACAAAAAACAAAATTGTCTTTCGGGATCGGCACAATTAAAAAAGGCCGGGAGAACTAAACCCGGCCGAAAAAGAACTTGAAAAACGAGTTAAAAACTTTTAACGCTAAACGTTTAAACAATGAGTACGAAGATACGGCAAACGGACGAAATAAAGGCTGAATTTGAGCAAAGTTTTAGCAGCGATCTAAACGATTTTATCCAAACGGAGGGCGGCGATGTGGTTGCTCCTAAAACCTTGCAGGCGTTTGAGAATATTCGTATCACAATCGAGAAAAACATTCCTGTAAACGAGCCTTTTATTCGCATGGGCGGCAAAGGGATTGCATCTAAAAATAATATCACAGGAATTTCAGCCGCGGTAAAACAAGGCAAAACAGCTTTTGTTTCAGCAATACTTGCCGGGGCGATAAGCCGTTTAGGGAAATATGAGGGTTTTTGTGATTTACAAATTGAAACGAATGATGAAGGCAAGGCAGTAGTTGATATTGACACCGAGCAAGCCGAGGATGACCAGCAGCATAAAGTGAAAACAATCCTGGCACGCAATGGTTACATGGCTACGCCCGAAAATTATTTGAGCTACAATTTTCGCCAACTACCCCGAAAGCAGTACAAAGATTATTTGAACCAAATTTGCGAAGCGGCAAACAAAAAGTTTAACGGCATACATTTAATTTCCATTGATGGTGCTGCCGACTTTTGCGAAAGTGTAAATGATGATCGGGAAGCCGCCGAGCTTGTGGAATACTTCACTCATCTGGCCATTAAATTTAATTGCCCTGTATTACTTGTGATTCATTTAAACCCGGGCAGCGACAAAGAAAGGGGCCATCTGGGCAGCGAAATTCAGCGCAAATGTTATGGCCTTATCACTATATCGAAAAAAGACGATATAAGCACAGCGACCGTGAAGGTAGGCCGCAAGGCAGGCACATCCGACACACCTGCCATAAATTTTAGGTACGACCCCGAAAAAGGTTATCACACCGAATGTGATGCTCCGGTGGATGGAAGTTTTAAAGCAGGACTTGCAAAAACGCGACAAAAAGAAGAAACAGCAAAAGCGATCCTGAAGGGGCAAACACAAATGAGATATAATGGCCTAAAAAAAGCCATCATGAAAGAAACCGGATCATCCGAGGGTACTGCCAAAAACTGGATAAAAGATTTAGAAGCACTGGATATAATAACCAAACTTGAAAATGGAAGCTATATTCTCTCAAAATAGGGCAAGGGCAATTTGGGGCAATTCGGGGCAACTATTGACCCGGCATAGGTGGGGCAAAATGCCCCTATATATAAGGGGCATTGCCCTGCCCCGATTAAACTGCCCTGCCTATAAAAACAAAATTGCCCTTAATACAAAATGAAAAGCGTTTTAGACATATCAGTTTCGGCATTTTCAAATTATCACAGCACTTCCCCAAAAGATGTGAATCTTCTCACCTGGCTTTATTCAGATAAGTACGCGGATAAAGTTTTGGCTATACGTGAACTTTCAGACAAAAAAGAGCGCGACAAAATTAAAGCGACCCTGCCCGCAGTCACTCCGGGTGGCACATTTTCCGAAAGAAGGGCAACTGGACTTATCAATCATTCAGGATTATTACAGTTTGATGTTGATGGGGTGCAGGACATTAAAACCACAAAACAAAAAATTTGCTCACTTCCAAACGTTGCCTATTGTGGCCTATCAGTTTCCGGGCGTGGCTTGTGGGGATTAATACCTATCGTAGAGCCGGCGCACCACAAACAATATTTTGAGTTTATCCAAAAGGCATTTGCAAGCATGGGCATTATCATTGATGAAAGTTGCAAAGATGTTTCACGT
>JACFNA010000280.1 GCA_019455085.1 Chitinophagaceae bacterium | reverse complement strand
TGTCCGCAGAGATTCAAAAGCATATTAAGGATTTCAGGATATCGTATGAGCCTGACTATCGCCAGCCAATAGCAGAAAGCTGGCCACAGAGTATTGATGATTCGGTTGCCAGAAATGACTGGGGGTGGAAGCCTGAATACGACCTTGCCGCCATGACTGAGGACATGCTAAGGAATATTAAATGAGTATTACCGCGCTTCGTTATTCTGTTTTTCATGTATATAATACAATTTTCACTTCATTGAATCGTTTATTACATCACGTAAATATTTAAAGTGAAATTATTTGGATTTCATAAAAAAAAGTAGATATTTACGCTAATTTTTTAATTAAAAAAAACAAGAAATGAGAAAGTTTATCTTATCGTTTGCTATTTTGGCATTCACACTGGGTGCTAAAGCACAAGACACAAAGTTGTCAGTTGGGGCCAGTATTGGTTTTCCCACAACTTCCGGTATGAGCTTCGCCTATGGCGCTGACTTGCAGGCTGATTTTGGCATTGCTGAATCTGCTGCAATTACTGCCAGCGCAGGGTATCTTAACTATTCCTGGAAAGGAGGAGGCAATTCCGGCTTTATTCCCTTATTAGCAGGTGGTAAATTCGGATTCGGTGAATCAGGAATGTATGGCCACGCTCAAATTGGTTATGGGTTCGCCTCCAGAGGTGGTGGAGGAGCCTTTGCTTATGCACCAAGTTTAGGTTACAACGTTAGTGATAACCTGGATCTGGCTGTGAAGTATCTGGCATTTAGCAAGAACGGCTTTACAAACGGATCTGTTAACCTCAGAGTAGCTTATAAGTTTTAATGAGATTTTCCTAAAAGTTTAAAAGAGAGTCGTTCAAAAAAGCGGCTCTCTTTTTTTTTATCGATCTTTGCACTGTAAATGAAAAGGTCTTTTAGAAGTGACCGATATTCGCCAATGGCAAAAAGCAATTCTGATTGAATATGGTATTAAATGAAATAAGCGAATTCAAATCATCTCCTGAGATCAGAGAGAAACTCTTACAGTATGGAGAGGTAAAGTCGTTTTCACCCGGGCAGGTAATACTGAAGGAAAGGGCTTATATAAAAGCAATTCCTTTGGTAATGAGTGGAAGTATCAGGGTAATGAGGACTGATGAAGAAGGAAAGGAAATCCTGTTGTATTATATCAAGTCAGGCGAAAGCTGCATTATGTCGTTTCTGGGTGGTTTGCATCAGGATACCAGTAAAGTAAAGGCGATTGCAGAGGAGGAAACAGAGATTCTTTTTCTGCCGGTTGAGTATGTAGGAGAACTGGTAAAAGAGTATCCGGAGTGGCTTGATTATATTTTCAGGTTGTATCACAAGCGTTTTGAAGAATTGCTTGAGGTGGTGAATGAAGTCGCGTTTAAGAAAATGGATGAAAGGCTTCTGAATTTCCTGAAGACGAAGAGTGAAAATTTACAGTCCAGAACGCTGCCGGTTACACACGAGCAATTGGCAAATGATCTGGGTACTGCGCGGGTAGTGGTATCCAGACTGCTAAGGCAGATGGAAACTGAAGGGCTTGTGGAGTTGGGGAGGTCTAAGATTACGCTTCTGGATTCAGCCTTTGCCTGAAAATGTTTCAGGGTACCGGAAGCACGGTTATGTAACATTAGTAACCGTGGGTTATTAAGAATTGAAAGATATTTGCAGTGTAATAATTTGTAGTTTAAAGAAAAGGAAATCATGAGCTATAGTTTTAATAAAGTACTGGATTGTAGTTTTGAAGAGGCAATCACCAGAGTGACGGAGCAACTGGCGCGTGAGGGTTTTGGGGTGTTGACTGAGATTGATATTTCAGCCACATTGAAGAAAAAACTGGATGTAGATTTCAGAAAGTATAAGATTCTGGGTGCATGCAATCCGCACTTTGCATACAAGGCATTGCAGAGCGAGGCAGACATTGGCACGATGCTTCCCTGCAATGTGGTAGTTCAGGAAACTAAGCAGGGGGTTAAAGTAAGTGCTATAGATCCGGTAGCTTCGATGATGGCGGTGAATAATGATTCGTTAGGCAGTGTATCTACTGAGGTGAGAGCTAAACTTGAAAAAGTAGTTGATACCTTATAAATTTATAGAGAAATGAAACCTAATATCAACGGCACAGACAAAATTATCCGATTCATTCTGGCGGCTGTACTTGCAGGCTTGTATATTGCGGGGATTGTAACAGGATGGCTGGGAATAGTGTTTGTAGTTTTTGCAGCAGTACTGGTAGTGACAGCATTTATTAATTTCTGTCCTATCTATCACATGCTGGGCATTTCTACGAGGAAACAACCGGATTCAGAGTCAGAAGAGGAGTAGGCATTTACACAGTGTCTTGCGCCCATACTTCACCTAAGTGCAATTAGGGTAGGATATTTTTCAACCTGTCAGTTTTAAAAGTTTTAATAATTAGTAAAGTAGCAAATTATGTTTGATGCGATTAAGAGTTTGTTTGGGTTTGGGCCGAAGGTAGATTATGCGCAACTGGTAAAGCAGGGGGCCATTATTTTGGATGTGCGCAGTAAAGGAGAATTTTCTGGAGGGCATATTAAGGACTCGATTAATATTCCGGTGGATCAGTTAGCCGGCAACCTGGGTAAGTTGAAAGACAAAGACCGTGTAATTATCTGTTGCTGCGCATCGGGTATGAGAAGCGGCAGCGCCAAAAGGATTTTGCAATCTCACGGATACAAAACTGTGTTTAACGGTGGAAGCTGGATGTCGCTTCAAAATAGAATTTAAGCCGGTTTGGGTAAACAGCCTGTGCTACGTATGAAGGACATCCTTCATTGAGAATATTCCTTTTTTGCGATGTATAAATTCTGCTGCCAGCACTGCACCTGCGGCAAACCCGTTTCTGTTAAAGGCCTCATGGCTTAGTTCGATCAGGTCATTTTCTGATTGGTATCGGA
>JACFNA010000279.1 GCA_019455085.1 Chitinophagaceae bacterium | reverse complement strand
ATTGTAGGAAACCTGGGAAATCCATCAGATACTGCCTCACTGATCAGTAAGTCGCTCCGGTCAGTAAGCGGGCTCACTGATTTTACTGCAAGAGATTCGATGGGCGGTGTGTGGCTGTCGTGGAATCCATTAACTAACAGTGCTGTGTACACCGGTATTGAAATATTAAAGTCAAGAGATGCTGCTGAAGGATTTGTCGTCGCAGATACGATATCTGCAAATCAGAGTACCTATTTAGATAAAAATGTTTTATCCAATGTACTCTACTATTATAAAGCAAGGCCACTGACGGTGGCGATGGAGGGATGGGATATGATAACACCCGCAACCACCAGTATTTCCATAAGCGACAAGGAAAGTATCCCCATGACACCACAAGGGTTGAACGTACGGCAAGACAGCGCAACCGGCAATATCCTGCTTTCATGGGATTTCAATCCGGATGTGGATCAGTTTGCCTACTATGTATTGCGCGGCACTTCTCGCGACAACATGACGATTATTTCCCCTCCTGTAAAGGATGTTGTATATGTTGATTCTATCCAACACCTTGCTGCAGGGCAGACATACTTATATGGCATTCAGCTGATGAATCTTTCTCAACGTATGAGTGAGATGTCGACTGTACGGATGATTAAGCCTTATAAAGAGACCTTTGTTCCTTACCCTTCAGGCATTTCATCACACTGGACAGGCGATGCGGTTCAACTCACATGGGAGAACGTCATTAACCGTGAGGAAGACGTCGTTGGTTACAGGCTGTATAGAAGAACAAAAGGCGGAACTGACTTCACCATCATTTCAGAAAATCTGATGGGCGTACCGGGCTTCAGCGACAAAACTGCCACTCCCGGCAATTCCTACGAGTACGGTGTGACGGCTGTTAACTCATCTGGTGTAGAGAGTCTGATGTCACCATTAACATCCATCACTATTCCTAATCTCGCACTGTTACCTCCGTCTGATCTGTATCTTACCAACAAAGCCGATGGCATTGCCATCAGCTGGCCGGTAGAGCAGGGAACTGCTGTGTCTGTGGTTGTCTATAGAAGAGATGTGGAAGAACAAAACTTCAGAAAGCTCGGTGAAGTGACTAAGATCAACGAGTATCTTGACAAAACTGCGCAAAAAGGTAAACTGTACGTGTATATGCTTCGTATAAAATCCGGAACTTTGGAGAGTGATGACGGGGCTGAAAAAAGTATCAGGCGGCGATAACACTAAACGACGTGAGCATACAGGTAATCTCAGGCGCAGGAAGAGTTATCATTGTTCTTTCTGATTGTTTAGGATTCTTAAAGTGTTATTCAGTATTGATGTCTTTTTTGCTACCAGAGGACAGGATCATTTATTTAGACACAGTAACCGATCCTACCTCTTTTCCCAACATCGCTTTCAGCATGTCAATATCAATCGCTTTACGTGCATCTGTAATACCATTTCTATACACTTCATCTTCTAATCTCCTGCATCTTGTTTCTACTACAAAGAACTGAGGTGCTGACTGAGAAAGTTTGCGGTTGTAATAATCCAGATTAGGTTTAACGATAAAAATCCCTTCGCCTTCCTTTTTGAAAGTGGTAAATGTATTATTTAATTCGCCATCATTTATATAGGCCGGTTGACTCAATGTTTCTTCGTCATTTTCTGAGAGGTATCGTGCAATGTTATCCAACGATGGGCTGTAATAGTTTCGCATTGTTTCATTCTCCTTTACTTTTTCTTTCAGTTTCTTTTGCAGCCACAACAAGTACTCTTTTATTGGTACAGGCATGTAGGGAAGTTTATCATCGTAGGTAATCAACCAGGCCTCGTAACTGTCGTTAGGATAAAAACTATGGCGATCATGAGGCAACAGGTCAAATCTGTAATAACCATCTGCTAACTTTTCGGGCTGTGCATACAGGACTGTCCATCCGGGTTGGGTGATATCCTCCTTATCATACATTTCATGTGGCTCGATAGGAATGATGGGCCTCATATCGTTTATGTAAATTTTTAGAAAGGTGCCGGTCTCACCTTCGCCATTTACCCGTTCTTTACCGGTGTTGGGATCGCACCAATACTCCAGGAAATAGCAGGAATAATGATAGGGTAAAGCCGGCCAGTTTTTAGAACCTTCTAAATTATAGCTTCTTCCGTTGGAAAATCCTACCGCATAAGAATAAGAGGCAACCAGCCCTACAGGGTTGTAAAATTCTTTAAACCGGTTGTGAAGCTGAGCTAATACAACTTTTTCTTTTTGAACGATAGCGGTAGGTATATCTGAGGTGGATCCCAAACCGGGCCCTTTCCATTTCCCGGGGCGCACTGCCAACTCTCTCGGGTCGCATGGTTGCGCAAAGGAATGAATACCTGTAAAGAGAAACATTAACATCAAGAATTTGTTATGCATGAGCTTTCAATTTTTTTGTTTTCGCCACCAAGGCACGGAGGCACTAAGGAGCACCAAGATTTTTTTCTTGGTGTTGCTTCGTGTCTTAGAGTCTTGGTGGTTCTATCATCCTTTTTTTTGCCACCAAGGCACGGAGGCACTAAGAGGCACTAATTTTTTTCTTGGTGTTGCTTCGTGTCTTAGTGTCCTGGTGGTTCTGTTATTTTTTCTTTCGCCACCAAGGCACGGAGGCACTAAGGTTCACCAAGTTTTTATTTCTTGGTGTGCTTTGTGTCCTGGAGTCCTAGTTGCTTATTTTCTTATAATACCATTCTCTTAATACCATTTTTTATTAAGGGTACATTAAAGTTTATTAAATAGCCTAACCTCTTCCCGGTTAACTTGAGATGGCTTAGCAATTGAGCCTCCCAAACCGGGTTCACTGTCTCTATAGCTTTCAATTCACAAATAACCAAGTCATTAACCATCACGTCTAAACGTAAACCTTCTTCAAAATATAATCCGTCAAATACGATTGGAACCATGAGTT
>JACFNA010000278.1 GCA_019455085.1 Chitinophagaceae bacterium | reverse complement strand
CAAGACACTTACAATATTACCCTTTATGAAAAGAATTATTGCATCTTTAGCAGTATTGTTTATCCTGCCCAGTGCCTACTGTCAGGACGCTACTGACGCACTTCGCTATTCGTATATGACAGGACAGGGAGGCACCGCCCGAAACCAGGCATTGGGAGGCGCAGGAGTTTCGCTGGGTGGTGAGTTTACGAATCTATTCATTAATCCTGCCGGACTGGGTTACTTCAAGACAGGGGACATCGTCATCTCTCCTGCCTATCGGTATAACAGTAATGAATCAAAATATTTGACAAACATGGCTACTGCCCAAAGCAGTAAAATGACCATTGGCACTTCAGGTATTCTTTTTTCCAATCCCAGGAATTATGGCAAAGTCAGAAGTGTAACTGTAGGGTTAGGCGTAAACCGGCTTGCAGACTTTAATAATAGCATTGAATACCGGGGGGTAAATACCTCTTCATCCTACTCGGAAAAATTTCTTGAGGAGCTGATTAATAATCAGGTGACCGATCCCAATAGCGCCGCACAGGACTACCCTTTTGGCACAAGTATGGCCTTTAATACATTTCTTATAGACACACTGATGGATGGTACCGGTAGTGTCATTGGATACCGAAGTCTTGCCAATCCGGCATTCGGCCTGTCACAGTCTATGTCAGTACAGACAACAGGGAGAATGACAGAAGCATCAGTAGGTATAGGTGTAAACCTTTCAGACAAGTGGTATTTTGGCGGCTCCATAGGGATACCCTTTCTGAAATACAACAGAGAATCAAGATACAAGGAAGAAGATGACGGTAACCACCTAAGCTACTTCAATTACTTTACAGCTTCTGAAACCTTAAAGACAGAGGGAGTAGGTATAAATGCAAAGTTGGGAATTATCTTCCAGCCAATTGATAAAGTGCGGCTAGGATTTGCTTTCCACTCACCCACCTATTTTCAACTGACAGACAACTACAACATGACCATCGTTACCGATCTTGAAGGCTATGCAGGCCCGGGTGAATTGCAACAGAGTTCCAGAGACCTGAATGATGGATACATGCTCCGCAGCAGATACAATTTTTCAAATCCACTCAGAGCAATCCTTGGAGGGACCTATTTTCTGGGAATCGGCCCAGACCTGAGTCAGCAAAAGGGATTTATCACTGCTGATGTAGAATATGTAAACTATGCACAAGCCGGTTTCCATGATGCACAGGGATATCAGGACTACAAAGATTATTATAAACAGCTCAAAGAAGTTATCAAAAACCAATATGGAAGTACAGTGAATCTAAGGCTCGGTGGAGAACTGAAGTTTAACACCTTCATGGTGCGACTGGGAGGCGCTTATTATGGAGATCCCTATCTTAACGAGGACGCACATACGTTAAGGCTCACCGGCGGTATAGGATATAGAAATAAAGGATTTTTCATTGACCTCTCCTACTCACATGCTTCTCAAAAGGATGTCACCTATCCCTATCTGCTTCAGGACAAGCCCAACCATGCCGCAGTTCTGAACAACACCGGAGAATATATAGGAATCACTTTTGGGTTTAAGTACTTTTAAGAGGTCAGTTATTCAGGTGGATACAAGTGATACTATTCCTTTACCAATTGGTCCAGGTATTTTCGGACTGATGGTTTTGAATAGTTTATTGCCCCTACCTCCTTTGCTACTACTATCCCCTTCTTGTTTATTATTATCGTTACAGGTATTGCATTTGGAAGAAAGCCCTGAGGCAGGCCATTCTTAACCGCATAGACCGGCAGGTCAAACCGCTTCTTTTTCATATATGCCACCGAATTCGGAAGGTCGTTCTCCACGTCCACCGTAAGAAATACTATATCCGGATTATCTGCGAATGATTTCCTGAGTTTGTTTATCCCCGGCATTTCTATTTTACATGGAAGGCACCAGGTAGCCCAAAAATTAATAAACACCACCTTTCCTCTCAGATCACGCAACACGATTTCATTGCCAGCCTGCCCGGCAAACAAAATATTTCCCACTATCTCCGTTTCATTTGTCGCATCATGGCTGCTCGTTTGTGATTGCTGGGCAAAAGCACATAAACCGGAGATGGAAAAGTACATCACAAGCGCAGCAGAGAATACTCTTTTCATATTATAATCTAAAATATTTTGTCGCTTGCACACAAGCATTACAATTTAAAGCAGAAAGTGGCTGTGGCTATGATTCCCAAATTCTTTAACTTTTCAATATCCCCGGAGGTGATAGTAGCCCTACCAGATTTTTACTCTTTTTTCAGGAGGAATATACATGGAATCGGTCTCCTGCACCTTATACGTTTCGTAAAAATCTTGGATGTTGCCTAATGGCCCATTTACGCGGTATCTTGCCGGCGAGTGCACATCAGTCATCAACTGGCTGCGGAGTGCTTCCGGACGTGTCTTATACATCCAGCTGAGTGCGTATCCGAGAAAGAATCGTTGAATGGGAGTAAATCCATCAATCACATTGTTATCTCTGTAAGCTTTAGATTTCTTAAAAGCATCTATCCCAATTTCGACTCCGCCTAAATCCGCAATATTCTCGCCCTGTGTGGCTTCACCGTTAATATGATAACCGGAAACCGGCTCGTACGAATTAAATTGCTCAATTATTAATTTCGCTCTCTGTGCAAAGGAAGCTGAGTCATTGGAAGTCCACCAATTGCTCAAATTGCCATCCGCTCCGTAAAGCCTGCCCTGGTCATCAAATCCATGGGTAATCTCATGTCCGAAAAAGCTGGCCCCTGAATAGCCATACATCATTGCTTCATCAAGGTCGCTATCCTTATAACCCGGAATTACGAATGCTGCCGCAGGAAACACCATTTCATTCATTACAGGATGATAGTAGGCATTATAGGTCTGCGGTGTCATTTCCCAATCATCCTTATTAATGGGTTTATTCAACTGGTCGAACTCATACTGGTGATGCCAT
>JACFNA010000277.1:2497-2942 GCA_019455085.1 Chitinophagaceae bacterium | reverse complement strand
TGCTGGTATCAATCCCTAAAATGTCCACCACCTTCACCATCACTTTGTACTTCCCCGGTTTTTTGTATTCGTGGGCAGCGCTGGTGAATTCTATGGAAGGATTTTCAGTAGTAATTTTCTTATTACACGGAGTACCACGGAGGAGGCACGAAGTTGCACGGGGATTTTTCTCTGTGGTTCTCCGTGGCTTCTCTGTCTTCTTCTCTGTGTAATGATTCTTGTTACACGGAGTTGCACGGAGGAGGCACGGAGTTACACGGAGATTTTTCTCTGTGGTTCTCCGTGGCTTCTCTGTCTTCCTCTCTGTGTAATATTTTATTGTTATACGGAGTATCACGGAGGAGGCACGGAGGGGCACGGAGGTTTTTTTCTCTGTGGTTCTCTGTGGCTTCTCTGTCTTTTCCTCTGTGTAATGGTTTCTTGTTACACGGAGTACCACGGAGGA
>JACFNA010000277.1:0-2397 GCA_019455085.1 Chitinophagaceae bacterium | reverse complement strand
GGCACGGAGGTTCACGGAGATTTTTCTCTGTGGTTCTCCGTGGCTTCTCTGTCTTTTCCTCTGTGTAATGGTTTCTTATTACACGGAGTACCACGGAGGAGGCACGGAGGTTCACGGAGATTTTTCTCTGTGGTTCTCCGTGGCTTCTCTGTCTTCCTCTCTGTGTAATGGTTTTTTGTTACACAGAGTACTACGGAGGAGGCACGGAGTTGCACGGAGGTTCTTTATCTCTGTGGTTCTCTGTGCCTTCTCTGCCTTCCTCTCTGTGTAATGGTTTTTATTACACGAAAAAATGCAACCTCCAAACCCCGGATTGTCTCACCATTTTAAAAAGCTACCTGCCTGATGTAATCAGTAAACAAGGTTACTTTATTTACATCCTTTGCTGAAAATAAAAACGGCTGCACATCTCTGGCCATCGCTTCCATACTAATTTTTGAGCAATGACTCAATAATTCAGACTTCAATTTTAGGCCGTCTTTTATTCCTGTTTTCATTTCTAAATAATCATAGTTTGGCTTTTTCACTTTAGATAACAGGAACACCACATCATAAAAATCACGCCCTTTATTGCGCTTGCGATGAAGAATGGCATAAAACTTTTGCGCCAGCAACAAATCTAACGGGGTGGCAAATATCTGCGTGAATACATCAAATTTATTCAGTATCACTTTTTCTGGTGTGTAACTGAACTGCTGGGGCTCAGTATCCAATTGAATCAATATCTTCTCTTCACGATGGCCAGACAGTCCCTGGGCATGCAATATCTCCGGAATTTTGATGATACAATGATAGGCGCTTTTGATGATGGTTTTCATTTCTACTTCATAACCTTCCTTCTCTAATTCCTTTACGATGATTATTGAGACTTCTTTAAAATCCTTCTCCGGAATATTAAAATTATCAAAATCCAGGTCTTCAGAAAATCTGTTATTGCCATGCACGATGCGCAGGCACGTTCCCCCAAGAAAACAGAACTGGTTGGCAAACCTGCTTTCAAACATAGCCTGCAATATCTTGTATTGAAGATACTCCCGAATGATGAATGTACGAAAGCCACTCATACCCTGAGGATATTCCTTCAGGATTTCAGATAATGGCAGCATGGGTTACTTTTTTAAAAATCTTTAATCTCCTGTTCAAAGCATTACTGTTGAATAACCGCAGATAATTTTCCAATTTTTGTTCATCAAAAAACTCCTTTTCCGGTGTATTCCACCTCAACGCTGCTATACTATCCCCATCATTCAACTCTGGGCGTAAATACAATAAATCCAGCAACGCTTTTTCCGGTTCAGCTATTAGAATAGGACGATGCTGAGAGGGCAATACACGGTATCCGAAAAACAAAGAAGGCTTTACCGATTGATAAATGAAATTTCCTTTTGGGGTTTCGTAATGGTTCGTTTTTAAGGTCGTTACAGAAGTAATGGTAAAACTTTGTTCAGGAATCAGGTGATAAAAAGAGAGTGCTGTTTCAAGAGAAACGTAAGAAGGCCTTGAAAGATGATTAGCTATCTGAAACAAAACACTTTCATCTGTTTCAATGGAATTAAAAATATACACTCCTTTTATCAACTTGGTGATATATCCTTTCTTCTGCCATTCATTCAGTCGCCTGGAATCAAAGTGCGGATACAGCTTCAGAATATCATTGAGCCGGAATATTCCAAAAGAAGCCAGTTTTTTTTCAAAGTCAATATAGTTAATCCTATTTCTCAAAATTGTTATAATTCACAAATATAAGAAATATAATCAAATAAAGGTAACGGACCATTAGAAAGATAGTTGTTAAGCAAACAATTAGCGTCTGCTGTGTAATGGTTTTTGTTACACGGAGTTGCACGGAGGATTCACGGAGGTGCACGGAGATTTTTCTCTGTGGTTCTCTGTGGCTTCTTCTCTGTGTAATGTTTTTTTGTTACACGGAGTGCTACGGAGGAGGCACGGAGGAGGCACGGAGGGGCACGGAGGGCTTTTTTTTCTGTGGTTCTCTGTGTATTCTTTGTCTTTCTCTCTGTGTAATGGTTTTTGTTACACGGAGTACCACGAAGGAGGCACGGAGGGGCACGGAGGGCTTTTTTTTCTGTGGTTCTCTGTGTATTCTTTGTCTTTCTCTCTGTGTAATGGTTTTTGTTACACGGAGTACCACGAAGGAGGCACGAAGTTGCACGGAGGTTTTTCTCTGTGGTTCTCTGTGGCTTCTCTGTCTTCCTCTCTGTGTAATGGTTTTTTGTTACACGGAGTTGCACGGAGGAGGCACGGAGGGGCACGGAGGTTTTTCTCTGTGGTTCTCTGGTTTTTCTCTGTGTAATGTTTTTTTGTTACACGGAGTTGCACGGAGGAGGCACGAAGTTGCACGGAGGTTTTTCTCTGTGGTTCTCTGTGGCTTCTCTG
>JACFNA010000276.1 GCA_019455085.1 Chitinophagaceae bacterium | reverse complement strand
AGCAAAAAAGAAAATGGCAAATCTACCCCCAGCACATTCACCACCGGATTGCCCGATATCAGCCAACTGAAATCTTTTTTACGTGCCGGGATGCCATGTGATTGATAATATTCTAACTGAAGATTGAGATTACCATGAAAGGTAACGGGCTTTTTAAGGTTGATATTCTCTAAATCCTGACCACTTACCGTAGTTCCGGTAAGGATACAGGCAACTGCAATCAGGCCTGCAAAAAGGGATCGCTTTGTGATGCCAATTGTAGTCATATAAGAATTTTAGAAGTCGCTCCAAAAAACCATTAAATGCCCGAAGTAGCCTCTGCTATCTGAATTAACTTATATCCCTGCACTGCCATACTATTATAAAATTAGTTAATCTATTTTCATATTATAAAAAAAACAATCAGATTTTTTGGTGAAATCTGGGAATTTGTTTTTTCTAAGCTTATAAATCATAAAAAGATGCGGGAATTCTTACCATTACTACCCCAACCCTAACCGCTATTCCGGAATGCCCTTGTGCAACCAGGTATTAGCCTAAACCAGCCCCAGCTTTATAGCCTTGCCAATTAAGATTGCCGTATTCTTAGAGTCTAACTTTTCCAGCAGGCTTTTCCGATGGGTGTTTACAGTAGGTACACTCACAAACAACTTTTGAGCAATTTCAACATTGGTGAGCCCCTCCGTTATTAGCTGTAATACTTCCTTCTCGCGCCTGGTAATTGGTGGCATTTTCTTCATTGTATCATTTAGGGAAGTGCTTACTTCATCGCTCAGGTAGGTCTTTCCCAACATAACGGCAGCAATGGCTTCAAGAAGTGCTTCTTTAGTAGAATTTTATTATTCATTTACAATACGGTGAAGCAGCTGAGTACAAACAGTTCTGTTACTTCCTTTCATACTATATTTCAAGCGGAATGGCAGGTTCCTAACGGAAAATTATATCCTCTCCTTCATTACCACTTTTATAATCATTAAATTTGAAACCCATTTGATGAATTTCAAAACCAATAATGATGCCTCCGACCCAGGCCGCCGAGATAAAACTGCTACAGGAAATGATAGCAGGAGATGCTTTAGCCTTCAGAGCATTATATGAACAATATCAGGGCAAGATATTTCTGTTTGCTTTCCGTCTTATTAAATCAAAATCTGAAGCGGAGGAAATTGTACAGGAAGTATTCGTAAAACTATGGGAGAAGCGACAAGGCATAGATACTAACAAAAACTTCAATGCCTATATCCTTACCATCACACGTAATTTAATTTTAGACAGGCTAAAGCGGGCTGCAAGAGATAAAACCATTCAACAAAAAATATTCAAGAACATGGAGGCATTGCAAAATGCTTCTGTCAACCAACTGATACAAAAAGAACTGGAACGGCTTTACCAACTTGCAGTAAACAGATTATCCCCCCAGAAAAAAAAGGTTTACCTGCTAAGCCGTGAAGAGGAACTCTCGTACGAGGAAATTGCACTCAAATTGGGCATCTCAAAGAATACGGTCCGCAACCAGATATCAGACTCGCTAAAATCTATCCGGGAGTTTCTTTCTGACCATCCGGATATTGCCTGCATTGTGCTTGCAGCATCTAAATATATAAGCTGAGATAACAAAAATTTTGCTTGCGGGTAGTACTTTATCTTCTGGAAAAAGTATATATAGTAGTACAAGCGATGCAAACTGACTGCCCTTTTAAATAAAAAGCCTGTAATGTCAACAAAAGAATCAATAGAATCATTATATAAGCAGTATCTAAACAATATGATATCCGAAGAAGAACTGGAAAGCCTGCTGAAAGCGATCGATACTCCTGAAGGACAAGCAATTGCAAAAGACTTGTTTGATGGCACCTGGCATGAAATGTTCGGAAAAAAGCAATCTAAAATATTGGTTTTCGATCGCCATCGCTGGACCCGGATAGCCGCTGCTGTCATTGCTTTTACCATCCTGGCCGGTGGCTACTGGTGGTCAATGCAATCAAGACATAACCCACAGCAACTTGCTGAGGCAAATCATGAAAACCAGTATCAAAACGATTTAGAACCCGGAGGAAATAAAGCAGTCCTCACATTAGCAGATGGATCTACAATCATTCTTGATTCAATAAATTCAGGCGCCATTTCTACTCAGGGTAATGTGATGGTAATTAAACTTAGTGATGGTCAGCTCTCCTATAAAGTGTCTGCTCAGAAGGAAGCAGGTGCTACAATATCATACAATACAATTACCACACCTAAGGGCGGCCAATATCAACTGGAATTGGCTGACGGAAGCAAGGTATGGTTAAATGCTGCATCCTCACTCACTTTTCCGACTGCCTTTAGCGGCGCACAAAGAAATGTCAAGATGAAAGGGGAGGCGTACTTCGAAGTATCGAAGGATGCGTCAAAGCCATTCATTGTATCAGCAGGTGAAGTATCAGTTGAAGTATTGGGAACGGAGTTCAATGTGAATGCCTATGAAGATGAGGAAAACCTCAAGACTACTTTATTGAAAGGGGCAGTGAATGTTACAGACAACAGACAGACCATCACCCTGGTGCCGGGAGAACAGGCCAGATTTAATCATTCAAATCATCAATTAAAGACTTTGAAAGGTGTGGATGTCAACAGCGTTATAGCATGGAAAAATGGATTCTTTTCATTTAATGATGCCAGTCTGAAAGAAGTAATGCAACAACTGGCTCGGTGGTACGACGTGGATGTAGTATATGAAGGTACCGTGAAGGAAAGGGAATTTGGCGGAAAAATAGACCGTAACGCCAATGCATCACAGGTATTGAAAATATTAGAAGAGAGCAATGTGCATTTCAGGATAGAAGGAAAGAAAATAATTGTTATGCCATAAAATATTGAAAACCGGACTATAATAAAACCGGATTTCGGTGGAGCGAAATCCGGGAAAAAGTTCAGGTCGGTTTTTACAATTGAAAATCGATGAATCAACTAATTGTTTAACCCAAACTCAAAT
>JACFNA010000275.1 GCA_019455085.1 Chitinophagaceae bacterium | reverse complement strand
TGTAAAATACCCATTTTGGGGTATTTTGATTCACCTGAATAATTTATTTTCGATTTATGGCAGTGAAAGTGCTGATATATGAAGACAATGATGCGCTGCGCAACGGACTGGAAGACTTGTTGTCTTTGTCAGATGAATTTGAAGTTGCCGGAGCATATCCAAACTGTGTCCAGGTGGCTTCTGATATAGCTAAGCTTGACCCCGATGTAGTACTGATGGATATTGATATGCCCGAAATAACAGGCATTGAGGCATTAAAAATCATCCGGAACACGAACAGAGAATTACCTGTAATTATGTTAACCGTGTTTGATGATAATAAAAATGTGCTGGATGCTATCTGTGCCGGCGCATCAGGATATTTATTGAAGAAAAATGCGTCAGATAAATTAGTCTCCTCAATCAAAGAGGTATTGAGTGGGGGAGCCCCTCTCAGTCCGGCAATTGCCAAAATGGTCATCAGCTCTATGCATAGCGGGCCAGGCGGAGATTATCATTTTACTGAGAAAGAGAAGGAGATTCTGAAATTATTATGTAAAGGAATGAGTTATAAGATGATTGCGGCTGAAACAAAATTGAGTTTCGAAACGATACGCTCATACATAAAAAATATCTACAGCAAATTACAGGTTCATTCTGCAACAGAGGCCATATCCAAAGCTATGAACGAAAGATTAGTATGATATCCTTATTTTGGATTAGATAACTTTTAGGATTTGGCTTAGAATTACACCAGAGGTACATCTGAAGAAAATCTATCGATTTTAAACATGACCTTATAATTGTCTTTATATCAACAAGTAATACGTTTGTTTAATTTCAATAGAATATTTCAGAAATCAAAAAATAAATTATAGCTGTTGTTCCAGATGATTTTTCATCAGGGAATGCAATTATTTTTTTTAGCAATTCTTTTTAGTAGAAGGCTATCGCGACGCAAATGAAGGCAGATGTTGTCATGAGCACCACTGCTTACAATTGGGGAGTAAAAATTTAACCCGAACCCTGTTTTATTTTTTCCGATTATTCTTTTATTTCATTTCCAAGATATTTTCTTTTTAGTTCATCCACAAACCCGGCATCCACTTCTCCAAGAATATAAAGATTAAGGGCCCTGCCCAACTCACTATCCAGGGGATAGGCAAAACCATATTTGTCGTGATTGATATTCCTGCCAATAACTTTCACTTTTTGATCCGGATTCTTATAAACATAATATCTCAAAAGAGGGTCATCACCGATTATTGCCGTTACTTCACCTTTTTGGAGCGCATTCACAGCATCATCCAGGTTTTGATAAGACCGATAATTCAGCCCTGTTCCCCTGGCATAATCTTCTGCTTCTGTTTCTTTTCTTACGCCGACGGGATCCTGCCCCAGATCTGCGACGGATCTTATCTGATGCTGCAGTTCCATTTTGGTCATTACACTGGTTACAGACGAAGTTATAAAAGCAAGTAAGGCTATTCCGCAGGCTAACCAGAGTCCCTGCCAGATTCGGCCAAGCCATCCAAAATAGTTTTTACGGGCAGGAAATTTACCCGATGTCGCTACGGACATAACATTATAAAAGCCCTCTGCCAGCCCCTCTCTCCAGCGTTTGGGGTAGTCCGGATTGAATTTTCTATCGAAAAGAGTAATCAGAAGGGTGCCCAGGAGTATGGCAAACCCAATCCAAAGATAAGCGTGTACATATCCCGATTGGTACAGTCCTTTTATAACGCCTTTCAATCCGCCTCTGGGTACCGAACTCACCATCAGTCGCAAACCACCCTGGTACCAGGGCTGGGTAAAATTTACATATTTGGCACGCTCCTGAGTAATGGTCAGATTACTCAATGCCAAATCCACTTCACTGTTTTGAACTGCTTTGAGTAATTCTCCGGGTGAATCGTACTTTATATAGCTATATCCTATTCCATCTTTAACAGCTATGTTTTCCCACAAGTCAATGGCCATCCCTCTGATGGAATCATTTTCATATATTACGAAAGGAGCAGATCTATACAAGCCTATCTTCAAAGGTTTAGGATGCTTTCCAGACAAGGTAGGCAACTCCGGTTCCTGATCGGTCTGTTGTCCATATATATCCGACAGCAAACTTAACAAGAGAAACAACAAAACAACAAGTGGTTTAATCGCCGGTTTACTCAATTTCATATTCTTCAAGGTTATACAAGACTGAAGCCTCAAAAATAAAAATTATCTTCCACACGGGGGATTCACACACGATGTGGTGATACAATGCTTCGGCTCCGAAAATACGTTTTCGCACAAAAATCTTTCAAATCCGGTATCAGGAGAGGATGATAAGTTTCCTGCATAATCATATCTACACAAGTCTCTGCCATGATCAAAAGGCATCAGGAAAAACCTCTTATTGTCAGGCGCAAATCTCCGATAACCTCCATACCCCCCACTTTGGGGAGATAATAGAAACAGTAACAAGTAGATTTATGTAACAGGATACCATCAAATCAATCTCCCTTGATTTAAAATTTAAAATTTACTGATCATGAAAAAGACAACGCTTAAATTACTCATGGTATTCACAGGAGGGCTAATAATATTCTCGTCCTGTAATAAAATTGACCTTCAACCTTTCAAAGATGCGTTTAAAGAATAGATCAATCCTCTTCTGGGTCCTTATCGGGGAATAGAAGTCTATGTGGCAGGAAGAGACGGTAACAGAGCAGTACTTTGGAAAAACGGAGTTGCTACCTATCTGAGCAGCGGCAGCGCCGGCGGAGACAAACCAAACAGCGTTTTTGTAAAAGACGGAACAGTCTATGTTGCCGGAAAGGAGGCAGGGAAACCCAGGCTATGGGTTGACGGCACCGGATATTACCTTAGTGACTCTGCCGGGGAAGCGCTTTCGGTTTCGGTAGCGAATGGAAACGTATATGTAGGCGGAAAGCATCGGATAAAAGCGCCTTCACTTAACCACCCCGGTGATGGTGAACAACCGGTAATGTCGGGAGT
>JACFNA010000274.1 GCA_019455085.1 Chitinophagaceae bacterium | reverse complement strand
AGAGCACAGGAATTAAAATAGACCTGTTATTAGATTCCGGCGGCAATACGAATCTCTCATTCGGATTTGGAAACTGTAGTGGACAGGCCTCCATGACGGGTAACTGGTAAACACATGAAATGGGAGATTGTTTAATTGAATAATTTATTAGAAAAATTAATTTTTTAGAAATGAAAAGTTTGAATTTCGGAAAGGTAATTTCTATAGGAATTTTCTTTTCATTCTTTTGGACTGCCACTTTTGGCCAGAGCCGGAAAAGTCTGCCCGTAGCCGTGCCTGTTTCCGATGGCGTGTGGATTTATCTCGGTAATGCACTTCCCAAAGATTTTACTTACGTAATTGAAAGGAAGAAGGCCGGCAGAGGAAACTATGAAACCGTAGGAGAAGTAAAAAGCCCTTCCTCCGTAGCTGAGTTAAACGGCAGGCGGCAGCAATACCAGATTCATTTTACGAAGCTGGAACCGTTCGGTGCTGATGAGGCCGGCCGTTTGTGGCAATATCTCAGTGCACACAAGACGATTGACAGTTTTTATAGCCAGAATGTACCCATGACCCACCTCCTTGCGGGCACGGCATTCTTTGATAACAAAGCTGAGAAAAGCACAGATTACCAGTATCGCATTTCTATCCGGATGGCCGATGGTAAGAGTCAGTCGCCGGCAGAGAGCAATGCCACTGCACAGTTTCGGAAACCGGAATTCCCTGTAATTAAATTCAGTACATCTCAATCGGCAAAGGATCATATCACCATTATCTGGGCGGTCAAAGAACCGAAGAGTATGGCTCACTTCAATATCTACAGGTCTGTTTTTGGAAAGGATAATTTTGAAAGACTATTACTGAATGGCGGAACGGTCAGCGCAGGGGTCTATTCAGAAAAAGACTCTTTGAAATTGCTCATAACTGATTCCATCGGGAATAAGCCGGCATGGTATGAGTACAAGATCGCACCGGTAGATCCTTATGGTGTGGAAGGCCCATTGCAGGGCTTGACGAATGCCGGAAACATTGCGGATTACTATGCGCCCCCCATTACCAATTTCAGGGCCGTAAACACGCATCAGAACCATGAGATAAAGCTGATGTGGCGATTGGAAAACAAGAAGTATCTGAATGGCATAACAGTAATGCGTAGCCGGAACTATGATTCGGGGTATATGCGTATTGCTTCGCTCCCTGTTACGGATACCGTTTATACGGATATTGTACCGGAATCAGGAGAGAACTTTTATTACTACCTGAAGCTGGAAAGTGCCGACAATACACCGCTGACTTCTGCGAGGATTTTTGCCTTCTATACAGATGATCAGTCGCTGCCGGAACCTCCCAATGAAATTGATGCCGTGACCGCACCTAATGGAATCACTGTGTACTGGAAGAGCGAGGAACCCTACGCTAATGGCTTTTACGTGTACAGAAGAAAAAATACCAATGAACCCTTTGTGCAGGCGAGTCCGTTCATCCCAGTTGGCAAAGAGGTGTATTCTTTTAGTGATACATCAAAGCTGCTGCAGGGTGGGGAGGTGTATCAATATGTTGTGAGGAGCCGCAATGAAAACAATCTGCTCAGCCGGAATTCAGATACTGTCTCTGCCACTTCAGGAGTAAAGGTTGTCCTCACCCCTCCTGTGAATGTGCGTTACAGGAATAACAATGGAATCATCACCCTCATCTGGGATAATATGAGCAGTTGGGATAATGACCTGATGGGATATAATGTGTACAGGAAAGTGGGCAACGCGACCTGGCAAAAGGTGAATAAGGATAGTTTGGATGCCGCGAGAAACTTCTTTGTGGATTCAACGGTTCAGCCTGGCATAAGTTATTCGTATGCCATCAGCAGTTTTGACATGTATGGCAACCGGAGTGAACGCTCTGTAATTAGCATTTCTGAAATTACTGAAGAATTGCTGCCACCTCCGCCGGGTATTCGTGTAGCACAATCAGACGGTAGTGTGTATGTTTCCTGGGGGCAGATGGAAGGAGCTGTTTCATCCATTAAAATTTATCGTTCCGAACCCGGAAAACAACCTGTGTTGGCAGGAACGGTTGATGATGGAAGTGATTCTTTTGTTGATAAGAATGTATCCAAAGGGAAATTATATTTCTACCAACTTTCTTCTCTGAACAGGGATAAGCAGGAGGGCGTGTTAAGTGATAAGGTAGGAATCAGGATACAATAAATCTTAAATCATTTTTCAACAACTGCCGCATAATGTGGTTTTGATTCGAGCGCTTATTTCATCCCTCAGAGAAATTGATTTGATTGAAGTGTAATAAAATTCATGCTAGCGATAGTTCGTGGGTATTTCAGGAAATGGAACAAGAAGCTACTCCGGAATTTTCGCTGCCATAGACTCTTTCCGACTAGTGCGCTTTAGTGTGGTAAAAGAGCAAATTAATTTGATCAATATGGCCTGCAATTTTTCCTTTTGCGGGAATAATAAAAAATCGTTGTTGTCTGGTTAAGTAAATAAAAATGCGGCTAAAGCCTTGGAAGGGTGACTTTAGCTCGGTTGGCTAAAGCCAACGGTAAAAAATCTTATGAGGCGTGCTGTGGTTTGCTTTTCCCTAGGTCAGAATTTTCAAATTGCGTATTGTCTCTTCCCGCGGCACCTGCCATTTTCGCCAGAAGTAGTTTTATGTTTAAAGTGCTTCTAATTACTATAATATTATCGTTGGCTTCAGCCAACGGAATAAGAATTTAAGTCTTACGGCTTTAGCCGCATTACTTATGAGACTAAAGTCTCAGCCGTTTTTTTTATTTGTCTTTGTCTTTCACCCATCAATAATAAGGTTGTCATTCTGGACCTGATGTTGAATCTCATCACCATACCCTCTGTCATTCTGTGCGTGACACAGAATCTCATCAGGATGATACACGAGATTGCGGGTCGGCGCCCGCAATGACAGGGCATTTTTTCATTCGTCCTTGTCTTTCACCCATCAATAATAAGGTTGTCATTCCGCACCTGATGCGGAA
>JACFNA010000273.1 GCA_019455085.1 Chitinophagaceae bacterium | reverse complement strand
ATACCACCCGAAGCAATCGCGAGCGTGGTCAGGACTTAGCTACACATCCCGGAGGCAACAATCCTTCTTCTGCAGATACAGGGAAATCAGCTATCGGGCAGGCTCAGGACTTCAATACCACCCGAAGCAATCGCGAGCGTGGTCAGGACTTAGCTACACATCCCGGAGGAAATGATGGATCAGTGCGTCCGGTTGATTACAAAGTTCATTTAAGTGCTGCAGGAAGTAACCTGAATGGTATGCTTTCCGACCTAAGTAGCCTTGAGAAACGGTTGAATAGTGATCGGAAAAGTAAAGCTTCGGCTATCGGAGATATGCGTAATCAGGTGGCCAGCCTGAAATTGAAAATTGCCGGTGTGCAACAGGCAGTGAGTCAGGCATCACAGAAAAATAATGTGGCAACCATAAAAGACCTGAATGCAGCCATGGAATTGCTCAATGTGCAAACGGCCGTGCTACAGAAAAAACTATCAGCGATGGGGGCAGATTATGCGGATATCTCAACCGCAATAAAAACAAAGCATGACACTGTGAAGAACTCCATTAGCAATGTGCGGTAGAATGATCGAAAGGGGATGCTTTATCCTTCTTTTTCCCTGGATCTGAAAAGCAGGGTTACAAGTGAAGTGCCCACAGATACCACCAGTGAAGTAGCCAGATCGAATCGTGCGCCAAAATAAAGCCCACAAAATAATAGTACGGCCGACAGGACAAAGACGAGAATCTGATTCTTCTTTGTAAACATAATTCAGGCTTATGAGTACTTAAGTTAACGGTTTTGAGTTACTCGTTTACAAGGTGCACTAACAATCCGTCTCTGAGCTTGGGTTCAAACCAGGTACTCTTGGGTGGCATCACATTGCCGCTGTCTGCCACATCCAGCAGTTGGTGAATAGAAACCGGATATATGGAAAATGCAACTGCTGCCTCACCGCTGTCCACTCTTTTTTCTAATTCAGCCATGCCTCTTATTCCGCCCACAAAGTCGATTCGGGGATCTGTACGCTGGTCGTGGATATTGAATAGTGGGGCTAGTACATTGTACTGCAGGATTGATACATCCAGTATGTTTACCGGATCGGTTGCGTAGCTTCCCTCCCTTGATTCCAGGCTATACCATTGTCCTTTTACATACATTCCAAATTGGTGTGGCAGGGAAGGCTTTAGTGCTCCATCGGCTTTTGTTACCTTAAAGTTCTTGGTGAGATTATACAGCAGGTGATCTACTTCCATCCCGTTAAGATCTTTTACCAATCTGTTGTAATCAAGAATATGTAACTGACTGGCAGGAAACAGGGTGCACAAAAAGTGACCGGCTTCTTCATAGTCAGGAAGCAGATATTTTGTCCTTGCCGCGGAGGCCGCCCTGTGGTGCCCATCGGCTATATAGGTGCAGGGTACTTCCTCTTTAAAAAGTTCAGTAATGCGGTCTGTTGTTTTGTCGTCATTAATAATCCACACAGCATGCCGGATACCATCGTCTGTTTGGATGTTATACACAGCGGTCTTGTTTTTTTTCCAATTATCTATAATATCATTAATGTCGGTTACATCTCTGTAGGCAAGAAATACATTTCCCGTTTGTGCATTTGTGGTAGTGATATGATCTACACGGTCCTGCTCTTTTTCAGGACGTGTAAATTCATGCTTTTTAATGAGTCCGTTTTCGTAGTCTGCCACCGAACTGCAACATACAAGACCGGTCTGAACGCGGCCATCCATCTCCAACTCATAAATATAGTAGCAGGGTTTGTTTTCCTGAAACAGGATTCCTCTTCCAATAAAAGCATTCAGATTTTCTTTTGCCTTTTCATATACGGCAGCGCTATGTACATCTGTATTGGCCGGAAGGTCAATTTCGCTTCGGGTGACATGCAAAAATGAATAGGGCTTTCCCAACGACTCTTCTTTTGCCTCCTTTACATTCAGTACATCGTAAGGGCGACTGGCTACTTCACGCGCATACTGAGGGTCGGGCCTGAGCGCTTTAAATGGTGAGATAGATATCATGTTTTCATTTATTTTGTACAGGGGGCGGCAAATATAGCTAAACTACCCATTGTACCCAGACTCAAATTCTTTTATCACTGAAATAAGGTGTTTCACACTATCCAGCGAGACGGCATTGTACAAGGAGGCTCTGAAACCGCCTACCAGCCTGTGCCCCTTAATTCCATAAATATCTTTTCGTTTTGCAAAATCCAGAAATGCCTTTTCGGCCCCGGCATTTGCAGCCACAAAGGATACATTCATGATGCTTCTGTCTTCCTTCTTTGCTGTACCTCTGAAAAGGCTACTGTTATCGATAGCATCATAAAGCAGGGCTGCTTTTTCTTTATTAAGTGGTTCTATAGCCTCAATTCCTCCAAATTTCCTGAGCCATCTCAGGGTCAGCAGGCTCATATATATTGCAAACACGGGCGGGGTATTGAGCATACTGTTTGCCTTGATATGTTCGCGATAGTCCATAATAGGGGGGATGTCGCGCGTAACGTTACCCAGTAACTTTTTATTTACTACTACAAGGGTCGCACCGGCTACGCCGATGTTTTTTTGTGCTCCTGCATAAATCAGCTCAAACGCATTGAAATCTATCCGGCGGCTCAGAATATCGCTCGACATATCAGCTACAAGCGGTATGGGCGACTCAGGTATCCGGTGCCACTGCGTCCCGTAAATGGTATTATTTGAAGTAATATGAAAATATTTTCCTGATTCTGGTACGCAGAAATCTTTAGGGATGTAGTTGAAATTATTGTTTTCGCTACTGCAAAGAATGTTGACTTTGCCGAAACAACCGGCCTCACGGATAGCCTTTTTGCTCCAAACACCCGTATGGGCAATGTGCATGGTTTCATCTGCATCCAGCAGATTCATGGGCACCTGCATAAATTGAGTGGTAGCGCCGCCATGCAGAAAAAGTACTTCATGATCGTCATCGAGTTGCATGAGGTCGCGTACCAAAGCCCGTGCTTCAGCTACCGACTCTTCAAAAAGTG
>JACFNA010000019.1:23469-28774 GCA_019455085.1 Chitinophagaceae bacterium | reverse complement strand
TCACTCTTTTTCCATAAACCGTGGTAATCAATAATGAAAGGATAACTGCCAACATCAGCCTGAAAGTGGAGAATTGGAATACACCACTTCCCGGAAACTTAATTCCATTGTCGTTTAGCCATTCAAATAGATGAAATAACATTCCGGTTTATTTATTAAGTAGTTGAAACATCTCAGCCATAACTTCTTTATCATCAAAATGGTGCCGCACACCCTTCACCTCCTGGTATTTCTCGTGCCCTTTCCCGGCCACCAGTAAAATATCTCCTGCCTCCGCAAATCCTACCCCTGCCTTTATACCCTCCTTCCGGTCTGTAATCGACAGGGTTTTTCTTCTGGCGGTCACCGGCACTCCGGCTTCCATATCTTTAATAATATCCTCGGGCACCTCGTTGCGCGGGTTATCAGAAGTAAAAACAACTTTATCGCTATACTCGCATGCAATAGCTGCCATTTCCGGCCTTTTGGTTTTATCTCTGTTGCCACCACATCCTACCACAGTGATTACCTTTTCATTTCCCTGTCTTAAATTCTTTATTGTAGCCAGCACATTCAGCAATGCATCGGGAGTGTGTGCATAGTCAACAATTCCAATTACCTTTTCCTTTGGAGAAATGATGTAATCAAACCTGCCTTCAGCTCCCTGAATTGTGCTTAGTTTTTCAAGCACTTCTTCTTTCTGCTGGCCTAAGCAAATGGCTGCGCCAAACACCGCAAGCAGATTGTATGCATTAAATGCACCTATAAGCCTGAAGTGTGCTTCTACATCATTAATAATCATGTGAAGCCCGAGGAGTGAGTTGTCCAGAATCTTTCCTTTAAAATCAGCCACACTCTTCAGACTGTATAAATACTTCTTAGCGCCGGTATTCTGCAACATTACCAGTCCTCTACGGTCATCTGCATTGGAGATTGCAAATGCAGCAGCAGGCAGGTGATCAAAGAAACTCTTCTTTACTCTGAGGTATTCTTCAAATGTCTTGTGATAATCCAGATGGTCATGAGTAATATTTGTAAAAATACCTCCGGTAAATTTCAATCCATCCACCCTGTGTTGGTGAATCGCATGCGAACTCACCTCCATAAACACATACGTACACCCATCCTCATACATTTGAGAAAGGAGTTCGCTCAGCGAAACAGGATCAGGTGTGGTGTGAAGACTTGGATAAATCTTTGTTCCTATCTGATTCTGCACCGTGCTTATAAGGCCACAATGATAGCCCAATGCAGTAAAGAGCCTGAACAGCAATGTGGCTACTGTGGTCTTCCCATTAGTACCGGTGACACCAACCAGCTTCAAATGATTTGAAGGGCATCCGTGAAAATTGTGGGCAATTACTGCAGCCGCAATAGCTGAGTTCTCCACCTGTACGTATGTTACTCCGGAAGCCAGCTCACCAGGCAATACTTCGCAAACAATCACAGAAGCTCCCTGATTTATTGCTGCAGGAATGAATTGATGTCCGTCAGTCAGCGTGCCCCTCACTGCTATAAAGCATGATTTTTCTCCCGCCATCCTGGAATCTATCGACACATTGGCCACCTGCGTGGCATCACTACCACGTAGCTGCATCACCTTTATATCGTGTAATATGTCTTTTAAGATTGCCATCAGTTCAATGCAAGATTTATCGTTTCTCCTTTTTTGAAAATCGAATTGGCTGCCAGAGACTGGTTAGCCACTTTTCCCCTGCCGGAAAAAGAAACCTTAAGCCCCATATTTTCTAACAAATACAAAGCATCTTTCAATCCCATCCCTGTCACATCGGGCACCACAGACTTGCCGCCACCTACCGGGTTTTCCAGATTCCGTATGGCGGTATTCTCCATGTAGAGGCTCGTCCACTCCTGGCTCTTCTTTATTTGATCCTGGCTATAATTCAACGTAGTGAACAAATTGTTCAGGTCAGAAGTCATGCCTGCCATTTTGCTGATGCTGGTTGTATTTCTTACCCACATACCTGATACCGGTGTTCTGGCTAAGCGTGTGGCATATATTTTATCTGCCACCTCTCTGAATACCGGCCCTGCTACTGTGCCTCCGTAAGCCCATTTAGAATTTCTGCCATTCTGAATCACTACAGCAATAGTATATTCGGGATTATCATAAGGGAAAAATCCCATGAAGGCAGACTGGTATATTTTGTTAGATTTATTATACCCTTTGTTATCCATCGCAGTTACCGCCGTACCTGTCTTACCTGCAAAAAGATACTGATCACTCTTAAGCGCCCGTGCGGTGCCATGCTTGCTTTCAACCACTTCCAGCAGGCAGGCTTTCGCCTTTGCAATGGTGGCATCGCTTGCAATCTTGTCGACCAATACCTCAGGATGAAACTCCTTAACAGTAGTGCCCAACTCATCTATGGAATTCACCAGGTAAGGCCGCATCATTTTACCTCCGTTAGCCACTGCATTATATACCATCATCATCTGTAACGGCGTTACCAACTCCTCATAACCGTGTGCCATAAAGGGTATGGTTGTTTTAGCCCAGTACTTGCTCGATGGCTCTTTTATATATGGGGCCGCAGTGCCCATTATATCGATACCAGATCTCTTATTGAGTCGCAGGTGTTTGAGATAGTTAATATATTTTGATGGCTGATTATGATAGAACTGATCGGCGAGTTTTGCGAAAGCTACATTACTTGACATTGCAAAAGCTTCCTTCACTGTTACCCTTCCGGTACCCTTGTGCGAATCGCGAATCATCAGTCCATAAAAGCTTTTTGCCCCTCCTTCACAATCGACAATGGTACTGGTATCTACGTATTTATCTTCAAGTAAGGCAAGCAGCGTCGTAAGTTTGAAAACAGATCCGGGCTCTGTTCTTTTCCCCAGGCCATAATTATAATCTTCCCAATACTGTCCATCAGGCAACCTGCCGAGATTAGCTATAGCCTTTATCTTTCCGGTCTTTACTTCCATCACGATACAGGTACCGTGAAGGGAATTATTTTCAGTCATCATCCTGAGAAGGGCGTTTTCAGCCACATCCTGTATGTAGGTGTCTATAGTGGTAACAATATCCTTTCCATTCTCAGGATCAATCTCCGCACCATCTACCGGAATATAGGCTCCCGCTGCATAGCGCACCAGTTTCTGCCCGGTCTCCCCTCTCAACACACTATCAAATGAACGTTCAAGACCCACATTCTTACTGGTATCTCCCCTTGAGAGTCCGATAGTGCGGTTGGCCAGCAAACCATAAGGATTTACGCGATTATCTCTAACCTCTATAATAAACCCACTCTTATTGCGCCCCTGCCGCACGAGAGGAAAATTGCGCAACTCCACATAGTCCTCAAAAGCCACCCGCTTTTTAAGGCTGTAATAGCGAAGCTTCTTTTTGTAACCTGCAATGAGTTTCTTTTTGTAGGCCGCCTGCGAAGCATCTTTAAACAGCTTTGAGAGGTGATAGCTCAGCGAATCCAGATTCGCATAAAACCTCTTGCCTTCCTTTTCCCTGAGGCCATCCGCTCCAAAATCAATATAGATATCAAAAATGGGGATAGACGTGCTCAGCATATTGCCATCCGAACTATAAATGGTTCCCCGCTCTGCCTCTGTCTTTATATATTTAAGGTGCTGTTTGTCGGCGAGTTCTTTCCAGTAATCACCCTGTACATTCTGAATGTAGATAACCCTGCCAAGGATCACTGCGCCTAATACTATCATGCCGAGAAAGCATAAATAGACTCTCCACAATATGTCTTTTTTTATATCCAATTTTAAGGGTTAGTCGAATTCCTGTTTAGTTTCCAAAGGGGGTTACAAACCTTACTTTATACTATCATCTCTCCATTTCCACCGGCCATTGCCTTAAGGCTTTTTGATCGTATCCCTGATCACCATAGGCGGCACCTTCAACTCTTCAAGCCCCAGAGGAGCTACAGCCTTTGCCAGTTCGCTCTCCTTGCTCCTGAAGATTACTTCACGCTTCACAATCTTATACTCATACTCCATTTCCTTAAGGTGCTTCTGAGAAGCACTTATTTTTCTCACCATTTTATCAGCGTAATGGCCATTCGCTATATAAAATGTAACTAGCACCGCCGCGAAAAAATAAAAAGGAATATTCTTCACCAGCCACCGGTTGTATTTCAACCGCCATTTTTTTCCGGCTTTTGGTCCCGTAGTTTCCTTTATATTTTTTTCTTCCATCTTAAATCTTTTCTGCCACTCTCAGTTTGGCACTCCGAGAACGTGGATTCTTTTTAATTTCTTCCGGCGAAGGCAAAATGGGTTTCCGTGTTACCGCACTTAGTTTTACCTCAAGCACATTTCCAAAGTCATCTGTCTTGCGCTCCCCCTCTGCATTACCGTATTTAAAAAAACTCTTTACAATTCTATCTTCCAGGGAATGAAAGGTGATTATAGCTACTCTACCGCCGGCATTTAACACATCTGCCGATTGCTTCAGCAGTTCTTCTAATGCTCCCAACTCATCATTCACCTGAATGCGCAAAGCCTGAAAGACCTGTGCAAAATATCTTTGGGGATTACCTTTTGCGATCGGGCGCAGGGCTGCAATCAAATCAGAAATCAGCTCGAACCGTTTCAACTTCCTTTCTTCTTCAATGACTCCCGCAAGCGTTCTTGCATTTGTCACTTCTCCATATTCCTGGAAAAGCTTCTGCAACTCATCTTTTGAAAAGGTATTCAACACATCGGCTGCGGTATTCTGCCTGGAATGATCCATTCGCATATTCAGCGGCCCGTCGAACCGGGTACTGAACCCACGCGAAGCGGTATCTATCTGAAAACTACTTACTCCCAGATCTGCAAGTATTCCATCCACCTTGTCCACCTTATGTAGCCTCAGAAATCTGGAGAGGTGACGAAAATTGGCTGCAACAAAAATGATTCTCGGGTCGTCAGGTAAATTTTGCCTTGCATCCTTATCCTGATCAAAGGCAACCAATCTGCCCTCTTTCCCGAGCCGTTTCAATATCGCAGCGGAATGGCCTCCACCTCCGAAAGTGGCATCTACATAAATCCCGTCTGATTTAATCTGCAATGCCTCTATCACCTCCGAAAGCATTACCGGCAAATGGTATATGCTTTTGTCGTCCATTATTCAGCAGGTTTTTTCCCGACCATCACTTCTTTTGCAAGATCACTAAAGGATTCCGGTGAGAAATTATCAAAGAACTCCTGGTATTTTGCTTTATCCCAAATCTCTATTTTGTCAATTGCCGAAACCAATACTATATCCTTATCTAATCCTGCATACTCCATCAGGTTCTTGGGCAGCAACAGCCTCCCGGCAGTATCTAATTCCACCTGAGTAGCACCA
>JACFNA010000019.1:357-23459 GCA_019455085.1 Chitinophagaceae bacterium | reverse complement strand
TTAAGAAAATAGCGCTTGAACTGGCGAACCTGCGGATCAAAGTCATTCAGCTGACTCAGCTTTTCAAAAAGGGGAGCCCAGCTTTCCTGTGTATAAAGGCTCAGGCATTTCTCAAAGCCACGATTAAGCACAAAAGGAGCATCTGCCTCCGGAATCTGCTTCCGGAAACCTGAAGGCAACAGAAAACGCCCTTTTGCATCTAGCCGCGCTTCAAATTCTCCTATAAACCTTGCCATTCGTGTCTTTTGTTAAATAATAACCATTAAAGACACAAAATAACACTTTTTCCCACTTTACAACCAAATTTCACAAAAATCTTTTTATCCACAGTGTTTAGGCGCAATACAGGCACCATTTACAGGTGGATTACGTGGTAATAAACCATAAGTTTCTGTGAATTGAATGTAGATAACAATGGGGATAACCGGAAACTAGTGTGAATAACGTGAGAATTAGGTGGATTACTCCTATACAGTCACCAGTGCTTTCTGTGAAGGAAAGTCCAGAATAAAGGAGCTCCCCTTTCCGGGAGTACTTTCAACTTTTATTTTTCCATTATGCCCTTCAACAATAGATTTTACGTAAGCCAGCCCGAGTCCAAAGCCTTTTACGTTGTGAAGGTTACCTGTGTGTGCTCGATAGAACTTTTCAAAAATCCGTTGTGCGGTTTCCTTGGTCATACCGATACCGTTGTCTTGTACCCTGACCCTGAATGTATTACTGGTATTGCTGGTAAAGACCTTAATTCGCGGATGCTCTTTTGAATACTTCATGGCATTATCCAGCAGGTTGTGAATGATATTTCCAAAATGTACCTCCTCCATCAAAATACAGTCATTCTTCGCATTCAGTTCCATTTCAATCGTGCCTCCTCTTTCCTCGACCAGCAGCCTGATATTATTCACTGCGTTTTTAATCAGGTCATGGGCATGGCCTCTTTTCAGATCCAGTTCCATCTGCTGCCGATCCAGTAGTGCAGCCTGCAGAATGCTTTCCACCTGCTTATTCATCCGCTTGTTCTCATCCTTGATAATACCCGAAAAATATTCCAGTTTGCTTTTGTCATTCATCACCTTTTCATTTCGCAGGGCATCCACCGCAAGGGAAATGGTAGCCAGTGGAGTTTTAAACTCATGCGTCATGTTATTGATAAAGTCAGACTTTATCTCACTCAACTTCTTCTGATTAAGAAGCGCCCTGAAGGTTACAAAAAAGGCAGCAAAAATTATCAGAGACAAAGCAGCCGTTCCAAATATCAGCCAGTACATATTCCGCCATACGACCATATCCATGCTCTTCTCAGGAATCACAATAGTCAACAACTCCTCAGGCGTCAACCCCTCCATAAGGCTGCCTCCGGGCGGTGTCAGCGGAATGATAATACTAAGGCTTGGGTGCGCAATTGTGTCTTCGTACATCTTAAGAAAGTTCTCCGACTGTAATTCATCGCCCATCATCGCCATCGATGAGATTGCAAATTCATACTCGGCATGCTCAAGCCCGTACTTTTTAAAATTCTTTTCGAGTACGGCTTTTACTTCGGCTACCGAGAAATTACCTGCAATCGAATTTGAAAAGATATTCAAAGGCAGCAGCAAGTCTGAGTTTCTCCTTGAGGTGAGCGGGAATCCCTTTGCATGAAGCTCCACCAAATCACTTGCTGAATTATAAGCTACCATTTTTGCAGTCTCGGCAAACTTGATCTGTTTGTCACGAAAAGACTGTTTGGTCCACATGACCTGCAAAATAATTATCCCAATAACGGACAGGAAAATAAGAACCGAAATTGCAGGGAAAATTTTCTTCATACAGGTTGCAAATTTAGAGTCGAAATAAACCCATTACTTCTGTGGCTTCAATTCAGAAGGCTTTTTTAACTTAGCCTTGCATTTTTGCAAAACAGAAAGCCATCTTTATGGTTCACAAATAAAAGAAAAAAATGGAAAAGACGCCCAAAGGAACATTACTTATCGCCAACCCATTCCTGAAAGATCCCAACTTTCTGCGAACGGTGGTAGTGCTCTGTGACCATGAGGAAGAAGGATCATTCGGTTTTGTGCTTAACAGGCCCTTTGATATGAAATTGGGGGAAGCTGTGCCCGAACTTAAAGACTCGGACATCCCTCTTTATATCGGCGGCCCGGTGCAGCTCGAAAGTCTCCACTTTCTGCACGAAGTACCCGATCTGATAAGTGATGGCGAAGAGATACTTCCGGGAATCTTTTATGGAGGAAACTTTGAACAGCTAAAAATTCATCTGGAAAACGGGACAATTCCCGAATCCAGAATCCGGTTCTTTATCGGATACAGCGGATGGGGCGGCGGCCAACTGGAAAACGAACTTACTGAAGACAGTTGGATAACCACAATGGCCACACGGAAATTGATTTTTGAAACAGAGGCTGATCAGGTATGGAAAGAAAGTCTAAGGAAAATGGGAGGCAAGTATGAAGAACTCATCAACTACCCGATTGACCCGCAACTCAATTAACTACGCCTCACTTATCCATTCAGTAATGTATCCCTAAAAGCTGTTTCAATCTAAAAAGGAATTCTATTGCTCTACAGAATTTTATATCTACCTGCAAGAATAGCACTTCTCTTCTACTGCAAGTCATTGCGCATCAGCAACAAGGACTTACTCCGCCAGAAAGGGCCACTAATCCTGGCTGCCAACCATCCTAATTCTTTCCTGGATGCGATTATCCTTGCCTCCTTATTCAGACAGCCTGTATATTCTCTTGCGCGGGGTGACGCCTTTATTTCTCCCTTCGTTAACCGCATGTTGCGGTCCCTGCATATCCTTCCGGTATATCGAATATCCGAAGGAGCTGAAACTCTGGGAAATAACTACACTACATTCGACAGAGTGGAAACACTCCTTGAACAAAACAAAATAGTACTCATATTCAGTGAAGGCCTTTGCGTCAACGAATGGCACCTGCGGCCTCTTAAAAAAGGAACTGCCCGGATTGCGATTAAGGCATGGACTCATAATATCCCTTTGAAAATTCTTCCTGTAGGGCTCAACTATAGTAGTTATAACAGCTTTGGGAAGAGTGTGCACATTAACTTTGGACGCATCATCGAGAAAAAAGACCTGAACGGATCCACATCCGGAAAGGCCCTTAACGCTTTCAATGATATCCTTAGTAAAGAACTATCCCAACATGTGTATGAAATCCCTGACGGAAGTCTGGCTGCAAGAAAAGAAATCTTTGAGAAGCCTCTGCCATCAATCCAAAAATGGTTACTGGCATTGCCTGCAGGGATTGGATATCTTCTGAACTGTCCTGTTTATTTTCTAGCCAAAGCCATAACTAACCAAACCCGGCCCGATCATTATGACAGTTTATTAGTGGGAATTCTATTCCTGACTTACCCTTTCTATCTACTCATAATCACAGCAATCGTCTGGCTGATTACCGGCAGCCTGTGGTCGCTCCTGTTACCGGCAATCATGCCTCTGACGGCACTGGCACTCTTACATTACCGAACTTCTGTAAAATAGTCATCATTGACTGGTCAAACTATTCGAAATGAAGCTAAAGCCCTTGTTAAGTAAGGCTTTCACAGTCCTGTACTCAAGGCCAGGACAATAAATTTAAAACCTAATCCCAATGGACTAAAGTGCCACTTAGTCGGAAAGTAATTTAGAATCGTAATATTATTCGTAGTCAGATTATAATGATCCCACTATAACCCCATCGGCATTTCTTTCTTTTGCCTGTTCTTAGCTAATGCAGGATTCATCTCAATAGCCTTATCACAGATGGCCTGACCTTTTTGCTTTTCTCCCATCTTTTGGAATGCCATACCGGCCATATACATTGAAGAGGCATCCGTAGGGTTAGCCTTTAACAGTTTATCATAAAAGGAAATTGCATCTTTATAATGCTTAGTGAGATATAGACCATAAGCAATATCAGCCAAAAGTGTAGGATTATTCGCTTTCCTTTCAAGGACATCAGCAAGTGTTTTCAAAGCAGCCTCCTTCTCACCGGCATATAATAGACAAAACCCGTAGTTCTCTATAAAGTCATTACTTTCTCTGTACCCATTGTTCCTTGCCAGTTCAAACTCTTTCAAAGAATTTTTGAAGTCATCTGCATTATAGTAAAGCAGTGCCAATTCATAATGCCAGTAACCCTTTTCGGGTGCAAGCGTTACTGCTTTTGCATAATAGGCAAGCATTTCCTTTGTGTGCTCCAACTCCATATAAGTGCGAGCCATTGTATATACAGCCTCTGCATCGCTTTCATTCTTTTTAAGCGCATTCTGGAGATAGGTAAGCGCTTTGCCATAATTCTCCATACGGTAATAGCTAATACCTATTATTCTATCTGACTCTTCGCAGTCACACTTCTCGGCCAATTCAATTGCTTTTTTATGCTGCCTTGCATTAAAGCTGAGATTCATTAATGACTTCGTCAGTTCTTTATTTCCCGGCTGGATCTCGCTGGCCTTCTTAAAACTTTGTTCAGCTTCATACAGCCGATACATCTTCATATTTACATTCCCGTTGGCTATTAAAGCTTCTACCGATTGGGGATCAAATTCAAGAGCCTTTGCAAAATCTATCGAGGCTGCATTATTCAGTCCTGCCTCCATCTTTTGCTTTCCCGACGCAAGGTAATAAGCCACACTATCAGACTGGGCCATACCTTGTAATGATAGAAATGCAAAAAGAAGGAAAAAGGGGAATGCTTTCATAGGTGGTTATTTTTTAGGTGTGCGGGAATCGAACTGCTTCAATACCATCCCACTTAACGCCGGAAGGCTCACTTTTATTTCGCTCATACCTGCCTTCTTATCCACAATATGCACTTCAGGAATCTGGCCTGCGAACCTTCCACTTCCTCCGTAATCCATTGAATCACTGTCAAATATCACCTTCCACTGCCCCTTACTTCTGGTGTGGACAACCCAGTCGATTCGCTCAACAGGTGTCATATTGAGTATCACGAGCACATTATCCTTTTTCTTCTTTCCTTTCCGTAAATAGCTTACCACACATTCATTGTAATGAGAAAGATCTACCCACTCAAAGCCCTCCACAGAGAACTGCAATTCATGAAGCGCCGGCTCAGATGTTAGCAATCTGTTCAACTGCGACACACAAACCTGAAGCTTTTTGTGAATCTCATAATTTAATAAATACCAGTCGAGTTCCTTCTGAAAATTCCACTCTGAAGTCTGTCCGAACTCATCACCCATAAAAAGCAGTTTCCCTCCCGGATGGGTGAACATATAGGTGTAAAGGAGCCGCAGGTTAGCAAATTTCTGCCACTCATCACCCGGCATTTTGTAAATCATGGGCGACTTACCATGTACCACTTCATCATGGCTTAATGGGAGCATGAAGTTTTCATTGAAATAGTACATCATGCTAAATGTAAACTTATCCTGATGATCCTTTCTGAACAGAGGATCCATAGAGAAATAATCGAGGGTATCATGCATCCATCCCATCATCCACTTCATACCAAACCCCATTCCTCCTCCGGTGGTCATCTTTGTAATACCCGGCCAGTCGGTAGCTTCCTCAGCAATCATCTGCACATCGGGGAAGTCGCGATAAACCATTGCATTTAAGTCCTGCACAAATGCAATTGCTTCCAGATTTCCGTTGCCACCTTTTTCGTTAGGCTCCCACTGGCCCTCCTCACGGGAATAATCGAGCCGCAAAATAGAGCTCACTGCATCCACCCTCATGCCATCTGCATGATACAAATCAAACCAATAACGTGCATTACTTATCAGGAACGACCGCACCTCACCTCTTCTGTAATTAAAAATATAAGAATTCCAGTCAGGATGGAACCCTTTTCGCATATCCGCATACTCATAGGTGTGAGTGCCGTCAAACATAAATAGCCCGTGTGCGTCAGCCGGAAAATGCGACGGCACCCAGTCTAATATCACTCCAATATCTGCCTGATGAAGGCGATCAACCAGAGCCATGAATTCTTCCGGAGTACCAAACCTTGATGTGGGAGCATAGTAACCTGTACCCTGATAACCCCAGCTGGCATCATAAGGATGTTCCATTACCGGCATCAATTCTACATGGGTAAATCCCATCTCCCGGATGTAAGGTATCAGTTGATTACCAATCTCTTCATAAGAGTTGAAGCTATCCTTATCATTGGGATCAGGCTTTGTCCAGCTACCAAGATGCAATTCATAAACGCTCCAGGGGGCACTAAGCGAATTGTACTTCTTCCGCTTTCGCATCCACGGCCTGTCGTTCCATTTGTATTTGATGTCTTTGGTTTTGGAAGAAGTAGCGGGCCTTGTTTCCCAGTGACGGGCAAACGGATCTCCTTTATACAACTCAGCTCCACCATATCCTTTGATAAAATATTTATAATTCTCAAACTCTCCCAATCCGGGGATAAAGCCTTCCCAGATACCGGACTTATCCAGCCTCACATATAAAGGATGGCTATGGGTATCCCAGTTATTAAAGTCACCCACCACTGTCACCAGTGTCGCATTCGGTGCCCACACAGCAAAATAATAGCCCTCACTTTTTAGCACCTTGATCTTGTGAGGGCCAAACAACTTATAGAGCGAATAGTGGGTGCCACCCTGAAAATTCTGAATATCCTCATCTGAAAACAGAGAATAATTCCACACAGGCCTCGTACTGTCCACAAAGTGAATATCCTCATAACGAGAAGGTTTTTTTTCGGATTTCGTTTTCTTTGCCATGCCTGTAAGGGATTGTGGATATTAAAGATAATCATTTCAGAATTATGAAATGCGAATCTTCCCCTGCTTCTATTGCCATAAATCACTACCTTGAAACCGTATTTTGTCTGACCTCTATCTTTGCAGTGACATGACGCTAATTGAAAAAAACACACTAATTGTAAAGTCTGTTGCTCATGAACTTGGATTCGACTATTGTGGAATATCCAAAGCAGAAAAGCTGAATGAAGATGAGGTAAGGCTGGCGAACTTCTTAAACAAAGGCTATAATGGCTCGTTGGGCTACCTTGAAAATCATTTTGACAAAAGAGTAGATCCTACCAAACTGGTTCCCGGCGCAAAATCAGTCATTTCCCTTCTCACAAATTATTACCCTGAACAAAAGCAACGGACTGATGCTCCTCAGGTGGCAAAATATGCATACGGTCAGGATTATCATGACGTAATATGGAATAAACTAAAAAAATTCCTGCAGGCACTCAACGAAAAAATCGGGGAGGTAAATGGAAGAGGGTTTACCGATAGTGCACCTGTGCTTGAGAAGAGTTGGGCTGAGAGAGCCGGACTCGGATGGGTTGGTAAGAATGGACTGCTGATTACCAAACAATCGGGATCATTTTTCTTTATAGCTGAACTGATTACGGATATCGAATTAAAACCGGATAATCCTTTCGTAAAAGACTATTGCGGTACCTGCACCCGATGTATTGATGCATGCCCCACAGAGGCCATTCTGCCTGACAAAGTCATAGAAGCCAGAAAGTGTATCTCTTACTTCACCATCGAACTAAAGGATATGCTTATACCGGATGAGATGAAGGGGAAATTTGATAACCGGATGTTTGGATGTGATATCTGTCAGGATGTATGCCCCTGGAACCGATTCAGCACTCCTCACCACACAGAAGAATTCACCCCAATCAACGAAATTCTCGATTATTCAAAGAAGGATTGGGACGAACTGACAGAAGAATCATTTAAAGTCATCTTCAAAAAATCACCCTTAAAAAGGGCTAAGTATCAGGGAATTAAAAGAAACCTGAAATTTCTGGACTAATGTTTGAAGGTACTGTTCGCATCGGTTTTACACTTAATAATTTATATTTGTTGAATGAATTTTACTGAAAAACCGGTTCTCCGGCTCGCTATCCTTGATTTATACAATGGCGCAGAAAACCAGGGGATGCGGGGTTTACACGATATCATAGAACACTTTAATCAGACTAGTGAGGTACATCTTGAGATCGACATTTTCGATGTCAGGCAAAAATTAGAATTGCCCGGTCTCGATTATGATATCTATATCAGCAGCGGCGGGCCCGGAAGTCCGATCGATAGTGAAGGCGAGGAATGGGATACAAAATACTTTAACTGGATCGAAGCCGTCGACAACCACAATATTGCTTCAGAAGTGGCATTTAAGAAACCTGTGTTTTTTATCTGCCATTCGTATCAGCTTGCCTGCAGGCATTTTAAAATCGGGTTGTTAAGCAAGAGGCGGTCAAACTCTTTTGGAGTTTTCCCTATTCACATGCTCGAGGATGGAGAAAGAGAACCCGTATTCGACGGATTGCCCAATCCCTTCTATGCTGTGGACAGCAGAGATTATCAGGTAATAGAACCCGACTACTCAAGGATTAAACAACTGGGCTCAAAAATCCTCGCTATCGAAAAGGAAAGGCCTCATGTGCCCCTTCAGAGGGCGATAATGGCCATGCGATTTACAGACTCGTTCATTGGCACCCAGTTTCATCCCGAAGCTGACCCGGTAGGTATGTTGAAACATCTACACACTCCTGAAAGGAAAAAATCAGTTATCGAAAACCACGGATATGCCAAATGGAAATCGATGATAGAGCAATTGCCCGATCCTGAAAAAATAAGGCTCACGTATGCCACAGTGCTTCCCAACTTTCTGAGGATAGCGGTAAAGAAAATTACCAAGATACCTGTTGCCTAACGCACACCAGAAGCAGATTTAAAAATCGCGGTATATTTTTTTGATTGAAAAGGCCTAACTTTCAATCATCAAACTATTCCACCTGATGATTCCAGAGATTAGAAAAGAATTCAATGAGCGCTTTACAGCCGAAAAGTACGATGCATTTTTAAAAGACCTCGATTCTAAACATCCCGGACACACGACATTTCGCGTAGCCGAGACGCCCATTTTCATTCCACGTTCGTTCACCAATAAAATGATTGATGCCTGCGAAAGTATTGTGGATATTATTAAAAGCACAGACTTTAAAGGGCTTACAGAAAGGGCTATACCTGAAGGAGAGCGAGTGGCCGGCGATGATGGACTGCCGGAGTTTATTGCATTCGACTTCGGAGTATGTATTAATGAAGACGGTGTGTATGAGCCTATGCTTATTGAGATGCAAGGCTTCCCCACTCTCTTCGCGTTTGAGGTTTATTATCCTGAAGTTCTGGAAAGACATTTTCACATTCCACCGAACTTCACTCATTATATGGGTGGATACAATAAAGAATCCTATCTGGAACTATTAAAAAAAATAATACTAAACGGACATAATCCTGAAAATGTAATTCTCCTGGAAGTAAAACCCCACGAACAAAAAACCAGAATTGATTTTTACTGTACCCAGGATTATCTGGGTATTCCTGTCGTTTGTCTCACTGAGCTAAAAGCAGATGGTAAGAACCTGTATTATCTGAAAGATGGGAAAAAAGTAGATGTAAAAAGAATATATAACCGAATCATTTTTGATGATCTGGCTCATGTAAAAGATAGCCTGGGGCCAATTATTGATATCACTCAACCTTACGATGTAGAATGGGTGCCACATCCTAACTGGTTTTACAGAGTTAGTAAATTCACCCTCCCATATATCAATCACCCTTATGTGCCTGAAACATTCTTTTTGAATGAAATCTCAGAACTGCCAAACGACTTATCACAATATGTGTTAAAGCCTCTGTTCAGTTTTGCGGGTCAGGGCGTTATCATCGATGTGACCAGGGAAGACATTCAGAAAATTGAAAATCCCGACAACTGGATTCTACAAAAGAAGGTGCATTACGCAGATGTAATTCAGACCCCTGACATCCCCGCCAAAGCTGAAATCCGCATTTTCTATTTCTGGGACAAAAACGCTCCCAGGCCCGTGCCAGTATGCAACCTGGCCAGATTAAGCAAAGGGAAAATGATAGGGGTAAGATACAATATGGACAAAGAATGGGTGGGCGGAAGTGTCGCTTATTTTGAAGACTAAGGAAAGGATTTCTCCCCGGTCTTGTATTGCGCTGATTGAGAAAGTACCCCGTGTATCCCACACTTACCAAACAAAAAGGCCGTCTCAAAATTGAAACAGCCCGATTATCTTTTAATGATATCTTATTAAATGTCTGTCGCTTCTCCGTACGCCATAGCGGTGGCTTCTTTAACTGCCTCACTGATGGTGGGGTGTGGATGCACTGCATTTAGGATTTCATGAGCAGTAGTTTCCAGTTTTCTGGCTACTACTACTTCTGCTATCATTTCAGTAACGTTGTACCCAATCATGTGCGCTCCAAGGAATTCACCATACTTGGCATCATAAATTACTTTAACGAAACCTGTGGTATCACCTGCGGCGGTAGCCTTTCCACTCGCTACAAGAGGAAACTTACCCACCTTCAATTCGTAGCCTGCATCTTTAGCTGCTTTTTCAGTAAGACCCACAGAAGCTATTTCAGGTGTACAATAGGTACATCCGGGCACATTGCCATAATCAATAGGTTCAGGATTCTTGCCAGCCAGATGTTCGGCTGCAATAATTCCCTCTTTACCTGCCTTATGTGCAAGGGCCTGGTGAGGTGTACAGTCACCTATCGCATAAACCCCCTTAATATTTGTCTGCTGATAACCATCCACCACAATCCGTCCGCGATCTGTCTTGATGCCAACAGCCTCCAGTCCAATATTCTCAATATTAGCAGTAATACCCACCGCACTCAATAGTATTTCAGCCTCCAAAACTTGTTCACCATTCGGCGTCTTCACTGTAGCTTTCACACCATTTCCGGAAGTATCCACCTTCGTTACTTCACTATTTGTCAGAATATTGATTCCCTGTTTCTTGAAGCTCCTTTCTAATTCCTTACTTACTTCTTCATCTTCTACGGGCACTACCCTTGGCAGGAATTCAACAATGGTAACCTTAGTTCCCAACGCATGGTAGAAATATGCGAATTCAGTACCAATGGCACCACTTCCGACTACTATCATTGATTCCGGTTGCTTTTCCAGACTCATGGCTTTACGGTACTCAATTACCTTTTTACCATCAACCTTCATGGAAGGCAATTCACGGGCACGAGCGCCAGTGGCAATCACGATATTCTTAGCCTCATACACCTGCTTTTTCCCTGCTGCATCCGTAACTTCCAGTTTGGTCGCAGATAACAGTTTTCCGGTTCCCATTATCACATCAATCTTGTTTTTCTTCATCAGGAACTGAACTCCTTTATTCATTTTGCCTGCCACACCACGGCTACGCTGTACCACGGCCGGAAAATCCACCTTAGGATCATTGATCTGAATACCGTAGTCTGCCGAATGTTTGGCATATTCAAACACCTGTGCACTCTTCAGCAATGCTTTTGTAGGAATACACCCCCAATTAAGGCAGATACCACCAAGACTTTCTCGTTCGATGATAGCCACTTTCTTGCCTAATTGTGAAGCACGGATGGCTGCGGGGTAGCCGCCGGGCCCACTACCTAATACTATTACGTCGTATGTCATAACAAAGATTTATTTTCTGAATTAAAACGGAGCAAAAGTACTCCAACAACATCAAAGCGCAAAAAGCATACTGAAACCTTAGGGTCATATTTTCGGAATTGGCTGCGATCATTTAAAGAATGCGTATCTTGTAGCCAGAAAATCCGCTCCCAATCTGATGAAATACCTAAGTATTTTCATGTTTTTCATTCCAGTATTACTGATCAGTTGCACTGCAACAAAAAAAACTACGCGTCCACCGATTACCGCTACCACTTCATCCCCGTCAACGCCCATTCGCAGCAGGGTTATTCTAAAAAAAGATATTAAACCTGTGGATATCAACACAAAAAATGTGAATCCGGTTGATTTGGTAGCATTTGCAAAACTACAACTGGGAGTACCTTATTTGTGGGGAGGTATGGATAAGAAAAAAGGGTTCGACTGTAGTGGATTTATCAGCTACGTTTTTTCAAATTTTAATATTCCGGTACCCCGTGTCACCTACCAGTTTACCAATGCAGGTGTAGATATTCCCCTGGAGTTCAGCAAGCCGGGCGATATTATACTTTTCACAGGGAGCAATGCAAACAGTGGTGAGGTAGGACACATGGGCATCATTACCGAAAACAAGAAGGGGGTCATTCAGTTTATTCATGCCTCGAGCAGCAGTGGTGTAGTCATTTCAGGTATGAACTCTTATTTTATTCCGAGATATGTAAGGGTGAACAGAATTTTCATCCCAGGTTATAACCCGGCAAAAAGAGGAATTACAAAATCTGCCGGTGGCAGATAGTTAGAAAGCCTAATAATAAAAAATGATGAGTCAGTACGACATAGCCACTTTTGCAAACGGTTGTTTCTGGTGTACGGAAGCCGTTTTCCAACGCCTCAGAGGAGTAATAAATGTGCAAAGTGGATATTCAGGAGGGCATACCCCAAATCCGTCCTACAGGGAAGTATGCACTGGTAACACGGGACACGCCGAATGTCTTCAGATTACCTATGACCCCACCGTCATTACGTTCAGCCAGTTGCTTGAAGTATTCTGGGCTACCCACGATCCCACTACGCTCAACCGTCAGGGAAATGATGTAGGTACCCAATACAGAAGTGTAATCTTCTATCACACTGAAGAGCAGAAAGAAGCAGCAGAAAAGTCCGTGAAATTACTTGAAAAGGAAAAGGTATTTGAAGCGCCAATTGTTACTGTCATTGAACCATTACACACTTTTTATCCGGCTGAAAAAGAGCACGGCAACTATTACAACAACCACCCTACACAACCGTATTGTTATTATGTGACAAGACCTAAGGTAGAAAAGCTGAAAAAGCTCTTTGCTGATTGGATAGAAAAATAAATACCTGGAAGGGCATAAAGGATACCATATATAGGAAGTTCTTCAAAAGGGTGGTGAGACATGGGGGGCAATTTTGCTTTTACTACTTATAGTTACAATCTTCTGCAGCATCCGTTATCAGGCAAGCTAGTCGGTTACAATTCTAATTGTTGCAGACCTGGTTTCTCTTATAGTATCCCCATCAGAACTCGCGTGGGCAGGAAAGAGTTAATAAAGAAATAATGGTACAAAAGCTTTATACCTAATGTTTCCGGATCACCGGAGCTGGATAACCAGGAATAAAAAAAGGGAAGACCCAATCGAATCTTCCCAGAATATAGTTAAACTCTCAAGTTTTATGCTTTCCTATACTGGTGAGCTATTGTCTTAGCGAGTTCTGTCATCTTCTTAATTCCATCATCTGGAAGTACCCCTTTCTTGAATTCAGCCAATACATCCGGCAATTTGCTTTCCATCTCAAGCAGGAATTGCTCTTCAAACTCGCGAACCTTATGCACAGGTACCTCATTAATCAATCCGAAAGTACCCAGATAGATAATCGCAATCTGTTTTTCTACTGTATAGGGCGTAAACTGAGGTTGAATCAAAATCTGAACGTTACGTGCACCCTTATCAAGAACTGCCTTTGTAGCAGCATCCAGATCACCACCAAACTTAGAGAATGCCTCCAGTTCGCGATATGATGCCTGTTCCAGTTTCAGTGTACCTGCCACTTTCTTCATCGATTTGATCTGTGCGTTACCACCTACACGGCTTACAGAAATACCTACGTTAATCGCAGGACGCACACCAGAGTTAAAGAGGTTATTCTCCAGGAATATCTGCCCATCCGTGATAGAAATTACGTTTGTCGGGATGTAGGCCGAAACGTCGCCAGCCTGAGTTTCAATAATAGGCAATGCAGTAAGCGAACCGCCTCCTTTAACCAGATGTTTGATATTGTCAGGAAGATCATTCATCTTTTTTGCAATATCATCATTTGAAATAATCTTTGCAGCTCTTTCCAACAAGCGGCTATGGAGATAGAACACATCACCAGGATAGGCTTCACGGCCTGGCGGGCGCCTCAATAGCAGCGATACTTCACGATAGGCAACTGCCTGCTTGCTCAGGTCATCAAATACGATTAATGCCGGACGTCCGGTATCACGGAAGTATTCACCGATAGCAGCACCTGCAAATGGCGCATAGAACTGCAATGGTGCAGGGTCAGAAGCAGAGGCGGCCACAATGGTGGTATATGCCATAGCTCCATGCTCTTCCAAAGTGCGCATTACGTTAGCAATTGTAGAGGCCTTCTGCCCAATAGCCACATATATACAGTAAACAGGTTGACCTGCCTGATAAAATTCTTTTTGATTAATAATGGTGTCAATACAGATCGCACTTTTTCCTGTCTGACGGTCACCAATCACCAGTTCTCTTTGTCCACGCCCGATCGGAATCATTGCGTCAATAGCTTTGATACCTGTCTGAAGCGGTTCCTTCACAGGTTCACGATAGATTACACCGGGAGCTTTTCTTTCCAGCGGCATTTCATAAAGTTCACCGGTAATAGGCCCTTTTCCATCGATTGGCTCGCCCAGTGTGTTGATAACTCTTCCTGCAAGTCCTTCACCTACCTTTATCGAAGCGATTTTACCTGTCCTCCGTACTTTTCCACCTTCTTTAATGGTGCCGCTCTCACCCATCAATACCACACCTACATTATCCTCTTCAAGATTAAGAGCAATGGCTTTTACACCATTTTCAAACTCTACGAGTTCACCGGAACTTACGTTATTGAGTCCGTAAATACGGGCAATACCATCACCTACCTGCAATACTGTACCCACTTCTTCAAGGTCAGCACCTGCATTAAAATTGCCCAACTGGCTTCTGAGAATCGCCGAAATCTCATCGGGTTTTATATCCACCATAATTTTATGCGTTTTTTGAGGGTGCAAAGGTAATCTATTGCAGTATTCCAACAAAAAGGGTTTTATCGAAATATTGGTAATTTTTCAACATTATTACCCCGTTTGTGGATTTGCCGGCTAAATCCGCGAAAGCTCATATTAAAACTTTATTAAAGAGCTCTTTGCCTTCTCTATACCCACCCGGAATTCCTGCCCGACCTTCCGTAGATAGTGGCAACACACTAAAAATACCTTAACCCAGCCCCATAGACTTGATAATGTCCTGAATCCTTCCTTTCAGCCTTTCAAGTTTTCTGTCAAAATCCCCAATATCCTCAAGCGTCGTATTGACACTGAAGTAAAATTTAATCTTGGGTTCAGTTCCGCTCGGACGAGCCGAAATCTTGTCCCCGTTTTCAAGAATAAATTGAAGCACATTGCTTTTGGGAAAGTCCAGTTTCTCTATGACACCGCCATCCAAATTCTTATCTTCCAGAGTCTGATAGTCAAGCAAACGAGCCACCTTACTTCCCGCTATTTCTTTTGGAGGATTATCCCTGAATGCCTGCATCATAGCTGCAATCTCTTTAGCACCGTTCATCCCCTTTCGGGTAATAGATATTAGCTCTTCATAATAAAAACCGTACTGCCTGTAAATATCGAGTAGCTTATCAAAAAGTGTTCGCCCTTTCTCTTTTTCTACTGCTGCCATCTCTGCTATTATGCAGACTGCGCTCACGGAGTCTTTGTCTCTTATCTCGTCACCCAACATCAATCCGAAACTCTCCTCTCCGCCAATAATGTATTTTTCTTTTCCTTCTTTAGCTCTGATCAACGAGGATATCCACTTAAATCCTGTGAGGGTATTGTAACAACTCACTCCATTTTCTGCAGCTATCTTATCGATCAGGTCAGTGGTTACTATTGTTTTTATTACCATATCTTCGGGCTTCGCAGTGCCTTTCTCTTTTCTGGCCTCGATCATATAGTTAAATGCTAACAAGGCCGTCTGGTTACCATTCATTAAAATCCAGTTACCGTGATTGTCTTTTAACCCCACCCCTACCCTGTCAGCATCCGGGTCTGTGCCAAACAAAATATCAGCATTTAATTCCGCAGCTTTTTTCAAACCGATACTCATCGTTTCTTTCTCTTCAGGATTGGGATAAACTACAGTCGGGAAATTACCATCCGGAGTAGCTTGTTCTTCCACTATATGTACATTGTCGAAACCATAAGCTGCCAGCCCCTTTGGTACCATCATGATACCTGTACCATGGATTGGAGTGTACACAATCTTTAACCCGTGTTGTTTTCCGCAAATCTCAGGGTGCACACTCAGCCCTTTTATCATTTTCAGGTAAGCATTATCCACCTCTTCCCCAATCATTCTGATATTAGAGCCATCGCCCTTCCACCGTACATCTTCAAGATTCAGAATTCTTTCTACTTCTGTTATCACATTCTTGTCGTGTGGTGGCACCAACTGCGCTCCATCATCCCAATAGGCCTTATAGCCGTTATATTCTTTTGGGTTGTGCGATGCGGTTAACACTACCCCTCCCTGACACTTCAGATATCGTATGGCAAAACTCAATACCGGAGTGGGCCTTAAAGACTCAAACAAATTCACAGTAATGCCATTCGCATCAAATATTTCTGCCACTATCTGCGCAAATTCTTTACTATTGTTCCTTGCGTCATACGCAATAGCCACACTCACTTTATCAAAATTCTTTTTAAGATAATTGGCATATCCCTGCGTGGCCTTTCCAATTGTATATTTATTCATTCGATTGGTGCCTACTCCCATAATTCCCCTGAGTCCTCCCGTACCAAATTCCAGGTTCTTATAAAAGGCATCCTCTAGTTGGGCAGGATCACCTGACTGCATAGTCTTGATAGCTGCTTTGGTAGCTTCGTCGTAATTACCTTCCAGCCATTCTCTGATGTTCATCTCTGTTTTCTGATCCATATAAAAAAAATTTTTGGCTTTGAAGGTATTTAATTTTTGCTTTTCCTGACCATGACTTCTCGTGATTGCTATTATTTTTGTGCCATGCACAGGTCTTTTTATCGTCTGGCCATTATGGTATGCCTGCTATTTTCAGGAGGCGCCATATTCAGCCAAACCACGCACACCACCAGGCATCTGAGTAATGACTCTATGCCAAACCCACACCCCGAGAGAGTAAAATGGGTAGCCATTGGTCATAGTGCGGCATTTGCAGGAAGCCTGACCGGCCTTGCTGTACTTTGGTATGCTGATCATCCCAAAAGTGGTTTTCATTTTTTTGACGATAATGCTGAATGGCTCCAGGTCGATAAAGCCGGCCACCTCTATAGTGCCTATATGATCAGCCACACCAGTTCTGAATTGTGGAAATGGGCAGGGGTGCCCCGAAAAAAAAGAATATGGCTCGCAGGTATTGGTGGGCTGGCATATCAGTCGATTATCGAGGTGCTGGATGGGTTCTCAGCAGAATACGGCTTCAGTGCAGGCGACTATGTGGCTAATATCCTGGGTACTGCCACCTTCGTATCACAAGAATTACTGTGGGATCGGCAAAAGATAAAAATCAAATTCTCGGTATTCCCCAAAAGATATACAGAACCACAACTTGAACAAAGAGCAAACAAGCTTTACGGTAAAACAATAATAGAAAGATCCTTAAAAGACTACAACCAGCAAACCTATTGGCTAAGTGCAGACATCAAGTCTCTGTTCCACTCAGAAAAATGGCCTGCCTGGTTAAACATCTCAATCGGATATGGAGCAAAAGGTATGTTCGGTGGCACCAGCAACAAGGTAACTGATCAGAACGGAAACATCATTTTTGACAGGACCGACATTCCGCGCCAACGCCAATGGTATCTAAGTCCTGACCTTAATTTCTCTGCTTTCAAAACTAATAAAAAGGGGGTTAAGATACTCTTCTTTATACTTGACTCATTTAAGTTTCCGGCTCCTGCGCTCGAGCTTTCAGGAGGCAAGCTCAGAGGTCACTTTCTTTATTTCTAAGCTTCCAGATGGGCACCTGTGATCTCCCCATCACGCGTATCCACCACGATCTTTTCTGACAGAGCGGTGGCAATAGAAAGCCCCTTAAAATCCGGTGTCACAGGAAATCGTTTATGGCTCCTCTCCACAAGCACCAGCGTTTGAATTTTTGAAGGGTAATAATTCAGAAATGGCTTAAGGGCATACGACAGGGTTTTCCCAGAATTGGCTACATCATCTACAATAATAACCACCTTATCATCAAAGGAGACCGGTTCAACTCCACAATGCAGCTGTGCCTGCTGCGGAAGCTTTTTATTGATATCTATTTCAATCATCTTGATTTCGCCTTTAAAAACCGGTTTTAGGAATTCCATCAGAATATGGGCCAGGATCACTCCGTTCTCTTTTATCCCGGCCAAAACTATTTCGTGTTCATCAGGGTTGGTTTCAGCAATCTCATAAGCCATCCTCTGCAGTTTGCGCATCGCAGCTTCCCTTGACAAAATCTCCATGACAATTCTTTTTTTTCAAAGGTAACAGAATGATTGAAAAACAATAACCTCTGAAAGAGGTATTACCATGTTCTGTGCAATTCAATTATATTTACCCCTCATTCTATCTCTACACAAACGAATGCAGGCATCAGAATCGTTCTCAGCCAAAGCCTGGCAAAGGCTGAAAAAAAATAAGGGAGCTATGGCAGGGCTCTTTGTGATTCTGCTTGCCGTAGTGGCTGCAATCTTTGCTTATTTTCTTGGCAACGACCAAACCCCCAATGCTGACAGGCAGATTGTGGAAATCCAGGCCCAAAAACCCGGATTCAAACAGACATTTCTCAAAGTAAAAAAACAAAGAGAGGTAGGCCACACAGGCATAGTTTCACACCTCCTTTTCGGAAAAGAAGATGCCTTTGTGCTCCTCCCGATTAACAGTTATACAGACCTGGGAGACAGCGTGGCAGTGGAAAAATATATCGACGAAGGAATGCAGGAAAAGCAGGTCTATCCAAAATCTGCACTCGAAAAAAATTTCATCAGCCATAAGACCTTCTGGTTTGGCACCGACAAGTTCGGGAGAGACATACTGAGCCGGCTCATCCTGGGCATACGTGTGAGCCTTGCTGTGGGATTAGTTACAGTAATCATTTCTCTCCTGATAGGTGTAACGCTGGGGGCGGTAGCAGGTTACAAAGGGGGCAGGACAGATGCGGCTATCATGTGGCTGATAAATGTGGTATGGAGTATCCCCACGCTTTTACTTGTATTCGGGCTTACCCTTACACTGGGTAAGGGCTTCTGGCAGATCTTCATTGCTGTAGGCCTCACAATGTGGGTAACCATAGCCAGAATTGTAAGAGGTCAGGTAATGGCTATAAGCCAACTGGAGTATGTCCAGGCGGCTAAGGCGTTAGGCCTTCGCGACAGCAGGATTATCATCAGACACATCCTGCCCAATGTAATGGGGCCTGTAATGGTTATCGCTGCCGCCAACTTTGCCTCCGCAATTATTATTGAAGCAGGACTCAGCTTTCTGGGTATCGGAATCCAGCCTCCCACTCCGAGTTGGGGACTGATGTTAAAAGAAAATTACAATTTTATTATCACACACAACCCCGCGTTGGCCTTGATCCCCGGGCTGGCGATTATGATTCTGGTACTGGCATTTAACCTGCTCGGAAACGGACTCCGCGATGCGTTGGACGTGAAGGGGTAATCCCTCTTGAACATCCCATTCTTAAATATCCCACTTGTTGATTGGGTTTTTCCAAACCATTTTACTAAATCTGAAGAACAGAAAAATGGCACTGAAAGTAAGCCCGATAATAAAACCAATCCAAATTCCGGAAGCTCCCAGCCCCGCCTTAAAGGAGAGTAAATATCCCATCGGCAATCCAATAACCCAGTAAGCAATACCTATAAATACGGTAGGTACCTTTACATCCTTGATACCTCTTAAAAGTCCTGCAGTAATAGCCTGTGAGCTGTCTGATATCTGGAACAATGCACCCAGAATGATGAGTACCGTAGCCAATGACACCACTTCCGGGTTATCATTAAAAATATAAGGCAACCGGTTTCGAAACAGGAAAAACAACAGTGCACATAATCCTCCATATATCCAGCCCACATATAAAGTACTTCTCCCTATTCGTCCGATAAGAGGTTGATCTCTTCTGCCAAAACCACTGCTGGTACGAATTGAAGCCGCCTGGGAGAGTCCAATAGAAATCATGAAAGTAAATGAAGCAAGGCTAAGGGCTATCTGATGGGCAGCAAGGGCCACTGCGCCGAGTGTTCCAACCAAAATACTTGAAAGTGCAAAAGCTCCGGCTTCCATCGCTATCTGAAAGCCTGAAGGTATCCCTATGTATAATAATTGCCTGATGGAGCGCCACCTGAAAATCCATGCCCGCTTACCAATTATAATGTATCTGCGAAACAATGAATGTCTGAGAATCACCCACAACAATCCGAGGAATAAAAGAATTCTGGTGATGAGCGTTGCCACTCCCGCACCATACAACTCCCATCTGGGGAATCCCCAATTACCGAAAATAAGTAACCAGTTGAGAAAGGCATTTACTGGAATCGCAATTATTGACATCACCATAGCAGTCTTAGTGAATTCTAACCCATCAGTAAACTGCTTTAAAGACATAAATAACAACATCGGGATTACCCCCCACCCCATCACCCTCAAATAGGGAGCTGCCAATATAGCTACTTCCGGATCCTGATCCAGATGGAATAATAAGGGAAGCGACAATTCCACTAAAAGTGCAATAAACACCGCAGCGATTGCACTAAGCCAAAAACCATTGAACAAGTAATGGCTTACTAACTTTTTATCATTTTGCCCATGCGACATGCTTACCAACTGGGATACAGAAATCGTAATACCGATTCCAAAAACAAACGGAATGTTGATAACACTAAATACCAGCGCTGAGGCTGCAAGCTGCTTATAACTTACTGCTCCCACCATAGCACTATCTATCAGCCCCAGTGATAGCTGCGCTACTTCTCCGATTATAATCGGGAAAGCCAGATAAAGAGTTTTCTTTGCCTGTGTAATGAGCATGAAAATAAATGCCCCCGTTGATTAATTGCTAAAGGTAGTATCTATGAGTACTCTTTCTTTGGAATTTTCAGTTTTTGCCTTTTTTCTGAAATAACCTCTTAGCAAGAAATTATGCTGCAGTGCCTCCAGGTCTTCATCCAACTTTTCGGTGGCAGACTGCAGGTTTGACAACGTCGTCTTTATTTGTCCGGCTGTTTTCTGGTCAGTCATCATCATTCCCAGTGGCGTGTTGGGGTTTTTCAGACTTTCATTAAGGGCTTTACCTGTGGTATTCAGACTATTGATGAAGAACTGAGAAGAATCTGAAATAACCTTGAGCCTTTGAGTGAGCGCTCTCAGGTTTGCAAAGATGGTAGTGTCTGTCACCAGATCATTTGCAAGGCTTCCCGGAGTGTTCAGTTTGGCTGTATATTCTGAAGCGGCTGCTGAGAGTTTTTCAATATTCAGAGCAGAACGATTAAGACTCGCAGCCAGTAAATTAATCTGCTCAGGCAGCGTTTCATCATTGAGCACTTTTCCCAGTGTGCCTTTTCCCTGTACTATCTGGTCGGTAATGGTTTTCAGATTGGCCGTAATCCCCAGGAGATTATCATTATTCTTCGAAAGGGTATTCATCAGCGCATCGGTACTGAGTAGCGTATCAGTGGCAATAACATCCCCCTCTTCCACCGTAGGAACCCCGGCAGATCCGCCATACAGTTCAATAATTTTATTTCCGATAAGACCATCTGATGACAACTTCGCTCTTACATCCTTATGAATAAATTTCTTAGCCGTCTGGTCTATATTCATCTCCACTTCTACCTTACCACTTTCGATGATAGACACATTCCTGATGGTGCCCACCTTCACACCGGTAAACCATATATTATTCCCTTTCTGCAATCCATTCACATTGGTAAAGAACGACTTCACCATAATAGAACTGGTAAACGTTTTCCGCTGCGACCCTAATGTCAGAATCATCAGTGCAAAAATGGCAATACCCAGAAGGGTAAAGATTCCGACTATAACTGCTCTGGTTCCACTTGAAGATCTCATATCAGTCTATAAATTTATATTCATAAAATTGTTTAATCCTTTCATCATTATCCTTAAATACTTCTTCAAAAGTACCCTGCTTTATAAATTTACCATTACTCAGCATGGCGACCTTATCACCGGTGGTTTTAGCACAGGTGAGGTCGTGCGTAATGATGATCGATGTAGTATTAAATCTCTCTCTCACTTCATTAATCAGTTTATTAATCTCCATGCTTGTTATAGGATCGAGTCCAGATGTCGGCTCATCATACAACATTATCTTGGGGCGGATGATTAACGTCCGGGCGATACCAATTCTTTTTCTTTGTCCGCCCGAAAGTTCAGAAGGCATCTGATTGATTGTCTGCAAAAGCCCCACTGCATCCAATACTGCTTCCACTGCCTGCTTCCTCTGTTTTCTTGTCAAATGCCGGGCATTATGTTCCAGAGGAAATTCCAGGTTTTCACGCACGCTCATACTGTCGTACAAAGCGCTATTCTGAAAGGAAAATCCTATCTGCAACCTCAGTTCCATCAGTTCATACTTATTCAGCGCCGATACCTCATGGCCAAACACCTTTACTGACCCGCTATCAGGAGTCAACAGCCCTGAAATCAGCTTTATCAATACCGACTTCCCTGTACCTGATCTGCCCAGCACCACAAAGTTCTCCCGGTCATAGACATCGAGGCTTACGCCGTCCAGCACCTTCAGATCGCCAAAGGACTTATAGAGATCCCTGATACGAATCACCTCACCATCTTTTCCTTTATTGAATTCCAGCATAATCCTTAGCGTAAATAATTTGTCACCTGAACTAATAATATCTCTTCCATAAATATCAGGAACATGCTTAATACCACCGCTGAGTTAGCCGCACGGCCCACCCCTTCAGTTCCATTCCTGGCATTAAATCCCTTATAACATCCTACCATTCCAATTGTGAAGCCATACACAATACTCTTTACAAGTGAAGAAAACACATCCAGAAATGATATCTTATCAAAGGCTGCAATGAAGAACGTAGTCATAGATGTTTGTTCATTTGCATGCACATTCAGATAAGCTCCCATCATAGCTACAAAACCCGTAAAACACATCAATACCGGGATCATGATAGTGGTAGCAAGTACTCTGGTCACCACGAGAAACTTGTACGGATTTATAGAGGAAACCTCCATAGCATCTATTTGCTCTGTTACCTTCATCGAGCCAAGTTCTGCTCCCATATTTGAACCAACCTTTCCAGAACAGATAAGAGCTATTAGCAGAGGCGCTAAGGCAC
>JACFNA010000019.1:0-347 GCA_019455085.1 Chitinophagaceae bacterium | reverse complement strand
TGAAATTGCAACCAGAGAGGGCAGCCATGATTGGGCTCCGAATTCAGAAAGAGACGGACGTGATTGTTTTGTAAATACAATACCGGTAATAAAACCAGTCAGTGCAATCAGAAACAACGACCGGTATCCCACCTGATAACACTGCTTGATAACCTCCCTGAACTCATAAGGAGGACGAAAAACTTCTTTGAAAAACCGAAGCGTAAATATTGATGCCGAGGTAATATCAGAGAAAAACGCATCTACCTTCTTCGATATCAGAAATTTACGCGGGGATTTTGCACTCATTGTCGGCGTGGTCAGTTACCAATTTTAATTAATATCAGGGGTTGCAAAGATGGCCACAA
>JACFNA010000272.1 GCA_019455085.1 Chitinophagaceae bacterium | reverse complement strand
CCACCACTAATAGGGTCGTCATTCCGTGCCTGATGCGGAATCTCATCACTTTCCCAATGTCATCCCGTGCCTGACACGGGATCTCATCAGGATGGTACACGAGATTGCGGATCGGCGTCCACAATGACTTTGCTTTTTTTGGGTGGTTGTCATTCTGCACCTGATGGGGAATCCATACAGAAATATCAACCGGTCTGATGATAGAAAAACAAAAGCCCCATGAAAATTTTTGTTTTCTCACGGGGCTTCACATCAATATTGATGATTATTCCGCTATTGGAGCAGCAGCTAAAATGGCTGCTGAAGTAAGCGATTCAAACTTTTTAAAATTCTTTACAAAAGCGGCTGCGAGGTCTTTTGCTTTTTTAGTGTATTCATCCCTGTCAGACCATGTGTTCTGAGGATTCAATACTTCTGAAGGTACTCCCGGGCATTCTCTGGGCATCATCATACCAAACACTTCGTGTGGTTCATATTCCACATTATCGAGTTTGCCTTCCAGAGCCGCAGTAATGATGGCACGTGTGTAAGCCAGTTTGATCCGGCTGCCTACACCGTAAGGTCCCCCGGTCCAGCCTGTATTTACCATCCACACATTTACCTGGTGTTTCCGTATTTTCTCGCCAAGCATTTCTGCATACCTTGCCGGATGAAGTGGCAGGAATGGCGCACCGAAACAAGCGCTGAATGCCGGTTTCGGCTCTTTCACGCCTTCCTCTGTGCCGGCAACTTTTGCAGTGTATCCTGAAATAAACTGATACATAGCCTGCTCCGGTGTGAGCTTGCTTACCGGTGGCAGAATGCCGTACGCATCAGCTGTGAGTAAGAAGATATTCTTTGGTACAGGGCCTATAGAGGGATGGATAGCGTGATCGATAAAACTGATAGGATAGCTCACACGGGTGTTCTCCGTAATCGCTTTGCTTGCAAAATCTATTTTATTGGTTCCTTCAAAGAAGGTTACATTTTCAACCAGCGCACCGGGGCGAATGGCATTGAAAATATCAGGCTCTTTTTCTGCATCCAGATCAATGGTCTTTGCATAGCAGCCACCTTCAAAGTTAAATACAGTATTGTCGGTCCATCCATGCTCATCATCCCCAATGAGTTTGCGCGATGGATCAGCGCTCAGTGTGGTCTTACCGGTACCACTGAGTCCAAAAAATATGGCAGTGTCCCCATCCTTGCCCACGTTAGCGGAGCAGTGCATGCTCAGCACATTCTTTTCGTGCGGTAAAACATAGTTGAGGATTGAGAATATCCCCTTCTTTATTTCTCCTGTGTACGCTGAGCCACCAATCAGAATAGTTTTGTGCTTAAAGCTCACCAGTGTAAAGTTACCCTGGCGGGTACCATCTTCTGCAGGGTCTGCATTGAACGAAGGCAGATGCAGAATATGCCATTCAGGGACAAAGTTTTCCAGTTCATTCTTCTCGGGTCTTAAGAACATGTTGTAGGCAAACATGTTTGAAGCAGGATCTTCGTTGGCTATTCTGATATTCAGGCGGTAAGCAGGGTCGGCACATGCATAAGCATCCCGAATCCACAACTCTTTTCCCTCAGTGTATGCCAGCATTTTTTTATAAAGCCCCGTGAAATATTTTTCTTCAATGGGTTGATTGATATCATTCCAATCGATGGTGTTCTCGGTTATTTCGTCTTTTACAATGAATTTGTCTTTAGGGCTTCTTCCGGTAAATTTTCCGGTAGAAATTACCAGTGCCCCCTTCTCGCTTAAATGGCCTTCGCCTCTTTCGACAGATTGCCTTGTAAGTTCATCCGGTGATAACTGATAGTGCAATTGCCCGACTGACCCAATATTCATTGCGTGCAGCAGGTTCTTAGGTGCAAACAAAATTGTTGGTACTGACATGAAAAGTAGATTTTGGTAGGAGGCAAAGGTAGGGATACCCTCTTTTCAGAATTTCCTTTTGAAACTCAAATATTGAATATAACCTTTGCAAAACTCATAAAGTAAAAGAGGTTCTCTAACTATTTTTCGAAATAGATAAATATTATTTTGGGGTGTCAGGAATTGGTTAAACAGAAATTAAAAATATCATTAAGGAATACCGATCCCGGAGAGGAAAAGTAGAAAAGAGGAATAATCTTTGAGGTGAAATCCATTCAGAAACAAGGACAGACGAGGTTCTTTTTTAGAATTCCTCAAAAAAAACTGGGTATTTTTCGTGTATCTTGCAACAAGTAAAATCAATATATCATGCGTAATCTTCCTTTAAATCCTCAATTATTTATTGAAAACAGAAAGCGTTTTACGGCGCGTATGGATAAGAATGCCATAGCCATATTTAACAGCAACGACGAGATGCCTCTAAATGGTGATGCGATTTACCCGTTTGTGCAAAATGCTGACCTATACTGGCTTTGCGGTATTACACAGGAAGACACGATGGTAGTATTATTTCCGGATAATCCGGATGCTTCTTTCAGGGAAGTGCTGGTGCTTACCCGGCCGAATGAACTGAAGGAAAAGTGGAATGGCTACCGCCTTCGGAAGGAGCAGGCGAGGGCGTTGTCGGGTATGCAGACAATAATATGGTTAGATGAATTGGATGCGTTGTTACAAACCTGGATTCATCTGGCAGATACTATTTATCTGAACACAAATGAAAATGACAGGAAGGCAACTGAAATTCCTACCCGGGATTACAGATATGTGAAGTATATGAAGAAGCGTTATCCTCTGCATAATTACAAGAGGAGTGCGCGTATAATGCGCGATCTGAGGGCTGTCAAGACGGCTTATGAAGTAGAAGTGATGAGTAAGGCAATCGAAATCACTGAGAATACATTTAGAAGATTATTGAAATTTATTCGTCCGGGAGTGATGGAATATGAAATAGAAGGGGAGATCTGGCATTCATTTATTTCACAGAGAGCCGATGGGCCTGCTTATGGAAGCATCATTGCCAGTGGAGATTATGCACGGATTCTGCACTATGTGGAAAATAATAAAGAGTGCAAGGACGGCGATCTGATT
>JACFNA010000271.1 GCA_019455085.1 Chitinophagaceae bacterium | reverse complement strand
CGGGCGAAGCAAGTATGTGGCATGAGTATCAGTATTTCTGCAGTAAAGGTTATGGGGTAGTATATTCCAACCCGAGAGGAAGTGGCGGTTATGGCCAGGATTTCCTCCGTGCAAATATTAACGACTGGGGTGCAGGCCCCTCAAGTGATGTACTGACAGCGCTTGATAAGGCCGTAGCTGCGGAAAGTTGGGCAGATACTTCAAGGCTGATGGTAACCGGAGGGTCTTACGCGGGGTATCTGGTAGCATGGATACTCGGGCACGACAAGCGTTTTAAGGCCGCCTGTTCACAAAGGGGCGTGTATGATCTGGCCACATTTTTTGGAGAGGGGAATGCCTGGAGACTGGTGCCCAATTATTTTGGCGGCTATCCCTGGGAGCCTGCAACAAAAGAAATTTTACAGAGAGAATCTCCAATTAGTTATGTGCAGAATATTACTACTCCCTACATTCTGTTTCATGGAGCAAATGACCGGCGCACGGGGTTTGTGCAGGTAGAAATGATGTATCGAAGTCTGAAAGCTATGGGAAGGCCGGTGGAGTTTGTGAGGCATCCGGGAGCGACTCATGAAATAACCAGAAGCGGAAACAATCGCCAGCGAATTGATCAGCTATTGCGGACTTATGAATTCTTTGAGAGATATATAAAATAGAATAGAATAGAGAGGATGAGAATACTTTTATAGATCAACGTGATGAATAAGCTCGATTGTGGTGTAAATTGGATGATGTGCAGTAGTTAGGAGTCTGTTGCCCGATTAGGAAGTATGAGTTATAAAGTGGTGCAGGCAGGACGATTATTATTTTTGGAATAATGCCAGTCGTCCAACAAAAAAGGCACAACCGCAAGATTGTGCACTTATAATAAGTTCATTTTAATCTATTGGGGAAACCGATTATAATAATACCTTTTTAATTGCTCCTTTTTGAAAAAGCAACCGGGCAAGTCAGGATAATCGGTTCTCTGATATTACATTCCTGTAAGGAAGGCAATAGCAGCCATGATTGCAAAGAAACCGAGAATAATAGCGATTGCCACAAATGTGTCCTGCAGGTCTGTAGAGTAGCTCTTTTTCATGATCGTTAATTTAAAATAATAATTAATGATATTCGAAAGGATCTTGAAAAATCGTACTTTCTGAGGGGAGCTTTAAATAGGACTGGACTTGTTACAAATATAAATCAATACTTCTGTTTTTGCAAGTTGTGCTGTGCTGAATTGGTGTCATTCTAATAGAATTAAATAATATTTTTAAATAATTCATTTAATTATTAGTTTTTATAGATATTTTTCAATTAACAGCACGTAGGCTAAATTAGATAAAAATTTAATAAATGCAGGTGCGTATTTTGGATTAAGAACCTGAAAACAGAGTGTGTACATGATATCCCCGAAGGACATTGGCCGGTGAGGCACTTAAATATGTGAACAATCCGTTATAACCTATAAAAATCAAAGCAAATAGAACAAAAAAGTTTTTAGGCAAAAAAATCACAATATCTTCGTTCCCCATGAAAACGTACCCATTACTTTCTGTGTTTGTCATAGGATTTTTTTTAATGTCCTGCAATGGCAATGACTCTGCAAATGCGCTGCCTTTCAGCAGTGCCAAGGATACTGTGATTCCGAAAAAGGAACCGGTAAAACCTGCTATCGATACTGCTTTATTCCATAGTTTAAATCAGAAATTAGCCAACGGAGACACCACTGGCAGATGGCCTGCGAAGATGCCAGTGCCTTTGCCCGGAGCCATACTTCCTTTCAACAGGATTGTAGCTTATTATGGTAATTTATATTCTACCAGAATGGGAATTCTGGGTGAGTTGCCCAAAAAGGAGATGCTGGCTAAATTGAAGGGCGAAGTAGCCCACTGGCAAAAGGCGGATACTTCATTGCCTGTTATTCCGGCATTACATTATATAGCAGTGACCGCACAGCAGGCTCCCGGCCCGGGTAACAAATACAGGCTGCGGATGCCATTTCACCAAATTGATACTATCCTCAACTGGTCGAAGGAAATCAACGCACTCACTTTCCTGGATATCCAGGTAGGACACAGTACTGTGGAAGAAGAGGTGCCCGCACTGGATAAGTACCTTAAGTTGCCTACTGTGCACCTGGGAATTGATCCTGAATTTTCTATGAAAGGAGGCCACCAGCCCGGAAAGAAGATAGGTACTTTTGATGCCGTGGAAATTAACTGGGTGATAGATCATCTGGCAAAATTGGTACGTGAGAATCAACTGCCTCCCAAAATCCTGATACTTCACAGATTTACCCAGGGTATGATGACAAACTATCAGCAGATTAAAAAAGTGCCTGAAGTGCAGATTGTGGTAGATATGGATGGATGGGGCCCCAAATTCCTTAAAAAATCCACCTGGCTTCGCTATGTGTTCAAAGAGCCTGTTGAATTTACCGGGTTCAAGATTTTTTATAAGAACGATACCAAGACTGGTGCAGATCAACTTTACCTTCCTGAAGATTTGATAAAATTTGTTCCCCAACCAATTTACATCCAATATCAATGATGTGGCATAATGTTTTAGAAAGAAGGCCATTGATGGTGCTTCTTATCTGGATTTCAGCTTATTCTTTTTCATGCTCCGGAACTGACAATGGCAGGAAAGCCACTCTCGAAAAGGTAGTACCCCATGCGGTTGAGCGGGCGTCAGTACCTACTGTCGTAGTGCAGGAGCGAAAAGTCGCAAGTGCAGCAGAGATTATGGCACGCAGACAGGTGCCTGTATTATGCTACCACCATATCCGTGACCCTAAGCCGGGGCAGAGCGAGACTTTCAAGAGTTACTCCGTGTCACCCTCACAGTTTGCTGAGCAGATGAAGGCATTGCACGACAGTGGCTATCAAACCATATTACCGGATCAGCTATATAATTATCTTGCCTTCGGAGATCCGCTTCCTGAAAAGCCAATCATGCTGACCTTTGATGATACGGATGCAGAACAGTATTCAATCGGTGCCAAAGAAATGGATAAGTATGGGTTTAAGGGA